>DVLQ01000095.1 GCA_018715395.1 Candidatus Coprocola pullicola
TTTGGAAAAAATAAATTATATTGTGTTATCTCACGGGCATAATGATCATACAGGAGGATTGCTGCATTTAAACGAAAAAATGGATTGTTCCGCTGTCAAGTTGATCGCCCACCCAAATTGCTTTTTGCAAAAAAAGATGGGAAAAGAAAATATCGGCGCACCTTTTTGTGAAAAGCAAGTGAAAAAGTATTTTGACTATTGTCCTCAAAAGAGTGTGTTTTATTTGTCGGAAAATTGTATTTTTTTGGGAGAGATTGCTCAAAGCAACGATTTTGAATTACGAGAGGAAATGGGATTTTTTAAAAAAGACGGATTGTGGCAGCCGGATATTGTCCAAGAAGATACGGCGTTGGTTTGCAAAACAAAGCAAGGGCTTTTTATTGTTACAGGCTGTTCTCACAGCGGTATTTGCAACATTGCAGAATATGCAAAAAAGGTTTGTCAAGAAGAAAAAATTGCAGGCATAATAGGTGGATTTCATCTTTTTGATGTTGATAAAAGATTGAAAAAAACAATAGATTATTTTCTAAAAAATAAAATAACAATGCTGTATCCATGCCATTGCGTTTCATTTGAAGCAAAAGCAAAGATACATGAGTTGATAAAAATAAAAGAAGTTGGCGTTGGATGCAATATTGTGCTATACTAACAATTTAGAGTATTTTGTATAGATATATTGGATAGTAGAGAAAACGAAAGCATACTTTTTTTTGTAGAACTATACAAATATTTCAAATGAGGAAGGATTTCTATAAAAAATGTCGAAATAAAATGTATAAGCCAGTTTTGCCTTTTTGAATCAAAAAGGCTTATGCTATTTGCAAAAAAGAGGTGATACCTATGTATCCTCAACAAGTGCTGGAGGAGGTACGGACTCAAAATGATATTGTAGATGTAATATCAGAATATTTGCCTTTAAAACAAAAAGGAACGTCCTATTTTGGTCTTTGTCCTTTTCATAATGAAAAAACGCCTTCTTTTTCTGTCAGCAGTGAAAGACAGTTTTATTATTGCTTTGGCTGCGGAGCGGCAGGAAATGTTTTTACATTTATCATGCAGATGGAAAACGATACTTTTCCAGAGGCAGTCAAAAGACTGGCAGACAGAGTACATATGACACTGCCCGAGCCGCAGTATACAGCTGAGGCAAAGGCGCAACAACAACAAAGACAAAGGCTTTTTGCCATGCATAAAGAAGCGGGACGTTTTTTTTATCAAAAGCTTCATGAGCCTATGGGCACACAAGCAAGGGCATATTTGCAAAAACGACAAATCAAAGAAAATATACAAAAAAAGTTTGGCATAGGCTATGCGCCTAATGACAGACAAGGCTTATATCATTATTTGCAACAAAAAGGATTTTCTCAGGAGGAACTGCAAAAAAGCGGTTTGATTGTAGAAAGAAAGGATGGCAAAGATTATTTTGACCGTTTTCGCAATCGTCTGATGTTTCCTATATTAGACATACAAGGAAGAGTAATAGGATTTGGGGGAAGAATATTAGCCCAAGGCGAGCCAAAATATCTGAACTCACCTGAAACACTTCTTTTTAATAAAAGCAGAAATTTATATGGTTTAAATTTTGCAAAAAATACAAGAAAAAGAGAAATGATATTGGTAGAAGGCTATATGGATATGATTTCTGTTTACCAAGCCGGTTTTCGCAATGTGGCGGCTTCTTTGGGCACTGCTTTTAATCAGGAACACGCCAAGGTATTAAAAAAGTATGCAGACAGTGTGATACTTCTTTATGACAGCGATGATGCGGGCACTATGGCGGCACAAAGAGCCATTACCGTATTGGTGCAAAACGGTTTTCAGGTCAAGGTGTTACAGGTGCCGGATGGAAAAGACCCGGATGAGTTTATCAAACAAAATGGAGCACAAGCTTTTTCCCAGCTGCTGGCAAAGGCAGTACATTATATTACATTTCAAATACAGTGCTTGAAAAAGAAGTATGACCTGAATGAAATGACACAAAAAGTGGCGTTTACAACACAAGCAGCGGAAATTTTGGCAAAATTGGAAAATGATATTGAAAAAGCTGTCTATATTACAGAAATATCTCGTATGACAGGCATTGCCCAAAGCGCTATAGAAAGTGAAACCACAAAAATACGCCAAAAAGAAGAAAAGACTTTTTATGAAAATGCACAAGAAAAAAGACAAAAAGAATTTGCCCGTCAAAAAACGGCAAAAATAATATCGTCAAAAGGTATATTGCAGGCGCAAAGGGATATTTTATTTTTATGTGCATCAAATTTTCAAATATATCAAAAAATGAAAGAAGTATTTTTTTCAAAAGATTTTTTGGAGCCTGTTTACCAAAGGGCTTATGAAAAAATAGCTTTTCTGTATGAAAAAAATGGCACAGTATTTCCCGCAGAGCTGATAAACTATTTTCAACAGCCGGAAGAACAAAGAATGATTACAGAAATTTTTGCTGTTGTTTCAAAGCATGCTACTGCCAAAGATATGGAAAAAGCCCTCAATGAAGAAATACGAAAAGTCAAAAAAGCAAATTTAGACCGTTTGGCAGCAGAGGCAAAGTCTGTAGAACAGATACAGCAGCTTTTGATGGAAAAAAGAAAAGCAGACAGTTTGTATATTACTATAACAGATGGTTAGAATAGTAGAAAGCAGAAAGGAAGGATCATATTGAAATCTGTCGATGAAAACACATTGATCACCCGATTGCGGGAGCTGATTCAAATCGGCAAGAAGAAAAAAGGGGTGCTGGAGTACAAGGAAATCATGGATTACCTTGGTGATATAGACCTTGATTCAGACCGTATTGACAAAATATATGAATTTTTTGAAGCCAAGGGCATTGATGTGTTGAATACCATTGAGGCAGAGGAGGAAATCGAAAAGGATTTGGATTTGACACTTCCTGAAGGTATCAACATAGACGACCCTGTTAGAATGTATTTAAAAGAGATTGGCAAAGTGCCTCTTTTGAGCGCCGATGAAGAAATTGAACTGGCAAGAAAAATGGAAGACGGAGATGAATATGCCAAAAAGAAATTGGCAGAGGCTAATCTGCGTCTTGTGGTAAGTATTGCAAAGCGATATGTAGGTCGTGGTATGCTTTTTTTGGATTTGATACAAGAAGGCAATTTAGGATTGATTAAAGCAGTAGAAAAATTTGATTATCATAAAGGATATAAATTCAGTACCTATGCTACATGGTGGATTCGCCAAGCCATTACAAGAGCCATTGCAGACCAAGCCAGAACCATTAGAATACCTGTGCATATGGTAGAAACCATAAATAAGCTCATTCGTATTTCCAGACAGTTACTTCAGGAATACGGCAGAGAGCCAACGGCAGAGGAGTTGGCTGTGGAAATGCAGATGCCTGAAGAAAAGGTGCGGGAAATTATGAAAATTGCCCAAGAGCCCGTTTCATTGGAAACGCCTATTGGAGAAGAAGAAGACAGTCATTTAGGAGATTTTATACCAGATGACGATATTCCGGCGCCAGCAGAGGCTGCGGCATTTACACTACTCAAAGAACAGCTGATAGAGGTACTGGATACACTCACAGACAGAGAAGAAAAGGTATTGCGTCTGCGTTTTGGATTAGACGATGGACGAGCCAGAACATTGGAAGAGGTTGGAAAAGAGTTTAATGTGACAAGAGAAAGAATTCGTCAAATTGAAGCAAAGGCACTGAGAAAGCTAAGACATCCAAGCAGAAGTAAAAAATTGAAGGATTATTTGGAATAAAAGCCATTGAGGCTTTGAGGGCATTTCCCTCAAGCCTCTTTTTTAAATCCTAATAAGATATTTTGTTTCTAAGCCAAGTCTACAACCCATTTTGCATACTTGGCAATAGTAGAAAATAGAAACTGTTTTTATATGGAAGACAGCCATAATAGTACAAGTTATTATAAAGTGAAGTGGGAAGTATGAAATCCCCTTTTATAACTGTATAGACCAAGCGACTATAATATTACAGTAGAACAAAGTATATATTACTGTAGGCAATGACAATTTTTCTATTTATGATATTGCATATGATAATAGCTGCAAGATATTTTTGGAGGGGAGAAATATTTCTGATAGATTTGGTCAAGAAATATGTCTTGTTACAACAGCAGTACAATAATGAAAAAGGAATTGAACAAATCTATACTTTATACAGCTTACAAGATATCACAGAATTAGAGCATATCGCATATTACAAACATATAGTGAAAAATACAAATGGAAATGGATAGTTTTTTAAATCAAAAAGAGAGAGAGCGTTTATGATAGAATTATCAAAAAGATTGCAGACAGTAGCAGATTTTGTAACAAAAAAAACAGTAGCAGATATTGGAACCGACCATGGATATGTACCGATTTATTTACATAAAAAAGGTGTGATAGAAAAAGCCATTGCCTGTGATATCAATGCAAAACCTTTAGAAAAAGCCAATGAGAATATTAAAAAAAATTGTGCAGAAAATGTGATTGTAACAAGATTGGGAAATGGTCTGGAGGTTTTAAAGCCATATGAAGTAGAAACCATTGTAATAGCCGGTATGGGCGGTATGCTTATGATAGAGCTTTTAAAGCAGTCCCCACAAGTGGTGCAGACAGCGGAAGAATTGGTGCTTTGCCCTCATTTGGATGTGCCAAATGTAAGAAGATATGTACAAAAAATAGGTTTTTATATTCAAGAAGAAAAAATGATATTGGAAGGCGGAAAATTTTATACTATATTGCATATGCTCAAAGGGCAGCAAAAATATGATAAAGAAATAGAGTATATTTTTGGAAAAATATTATTGCAAAAAAAAGATGCTGTGTTAAAACAGTATTTGAAAAAAGAAAAGATTCGATTAGAAAAAGTAGAAGAAGTGTTGAAACAAAAACAAACACAGCAGGCAAAATTACGTTTGGAAGAAATCCAAAAACAAAAAAAATATATCAAAGAAGCGGAAATATGTCTGTATTGTGCAAAGAGATGATAAAAGAGCTGAAAGGGCATTTACAGAAAGTCAATTAGCGAAAGACTGTAATCATGCAGAACTGAGGGTAGGACAAAAAGATATAAAGGGGACAGAAATATGTCTGTATTGTGTAAAGAGATGATAAAAGAGCATAAAAAAGTATTTGTACTAAGTTATTTAATGAAGAACTGTAATCATATAGGAATGAGGAT
>DVLQ01000096.1 GCA_018715395.1 Candidatus Coprocola pullicola
CGCTTGTCTATACAAATAAGAATGTTGATAATAGAACAGAAAATGAGAAATCATATCCAAAGCAGATTCGATACCTATAATGATCTTTTGTATCCCCATAAAGGCAATGAGAAAAACAATGAGTACAAGAAGTAGCAAAATGTTTAAAAATAATGATTATATTTATACATAAAAATAGCTCCTTTCTGAGAGCGAATATTTTTGTTATCATTTTATTGTACTTTCAATAAGGAGTTGTTGATTATATCATTTTAATGTAACAAAATCTCAAAATGTTTTAGGAGGTAAAAATTATGGCAGTTAGACCCGCATGGACAATTGAAAATGATACCATACAACAAAAACAATTTTCTTTTACATGGAATGGTGGTTTTGCTATTTGTCAAAAACAAAAAAATATTGTGAATTTACATACGAGCATTCGCGAAAAAACAGGAGGAAATCCATTAGAAATTTCTTCAAAATCTACAGTAGAGCTTGGAAAAGACTATAGTGCTTTTTCATTAAAATTAGATGAACATTTTTTGGAAAATATATTTCAAAGTGCAAAGGTATATGAGTTAGGAGGTCCTTTTATAGATTTATTATCAGTCATGCCCAAAGAAGCAAAAAAAGATGAAAGACATAAAAAAGCAGGAAAACTCTTATATTTTCTATATGAAGGAGAAAAATGGCCTTTGCAGCCCAAAACGGCGTTTTATGATTATATTTATATAAAGGCAGTATTACAATGCTTTAAAAGAGAGGAAATAGAAAAATTATTTTTTTATGATTGGTTTACAGATATAGAATTTAATCCTAAAAAATCTATTAATTGCCAAGCAAGGTCTGTGACAATATTAACTTATATTATGAAACATCATTTAGAAAATACATTGAATGCAAAACAGGATTGGATTGCTTTTCATAAACAAATTGTAAAAGGATAACTGTAAAAGAAAGCCTGATTTTCTGTCATAGTTGTATATCGACGGAAAATTGGACTTTTTTTGTCTTTAAAAAGTGGAAAAAACAGGGGATTTCTTTCTGTGGTTTGACAAAAAAAGTTGTTCTGATTTTGTATAATGATGCATATAGCAAAGAGAGTTTATGATAAAAATAATTGAGGAGGTATGTCTGTCATGGAAAAAACAGAAATGATTTTAGAACGCTCTGGATTTGGCAAAATGCTGCCTCCCAAGCTGCCTATAGAAAAAGTAAAATTGCGTATGCCGAAAAAATGGGCAGTTGTGCGGGAAAGTATATTATTGAGCATAGGTTTTTTGTGGGGCAACACAACCATATTTCAAATATTAAATCCTTTAGGAATTGCTTATTTATCAGCATTTTTAATGAAAGGAAAAAGATTTTATTCCATAGGATTGGCAGTAGCATTGGGATTGCTGTGGGGAGATTTTGCAAATAAAGAAAAATACATACTTTGTTTGATTTTTTGTTTGGTATTTCATTGGGGAGCAAGCAGTAAAGTAAAATATCCCTCTACTCTTTTAAAAGCCCTTTTTGGTGGCAGCGCTATGTTGCTGGGCGGTATTTTATTTGCCGCCATAAAAGGAGGTTCTCATTTTTATAGTTGGATAGCTGTGATAGAGGCGGCGGCAGTATTTTTAATGACATATGTAACAGAAAAAGGAATATTGCTTTTAGAAAGAGGACTAAAAAGGCACATTATGACAAGTGAAGAAATCATAAGTCTTGCACTGCTTTTGGGAGGAGCAGTGGCAGGCTCTGCCGATATAAATGTACCGATTGTAAAAATTCCTCTTATGGCAATACTATCTTCTTGTATGATATTGATTGGAGGGTATCGGGGAGGAGCCGGAATTGGAACAGCCGCAGGAGTGTTATTTGGATTTTTGCTTCTTGTTTGTGGAAAAGTAGATATGGAGGTTTTTTGTGCATTAAGCTTAGGAGGACTTCTTTGCGGAGCCATGAAGGAACTGGGAAAATTTGTTTGTGTAGTTAGCTTTTTTGTAGCAGTAGTTGTAGTATTATTTTATTGTAGTGATGAATTGTTGGAACAGACTTTTTTAGAAGGGCTTTTGATAGGAAGTATTTTATTTTTACTGGTGCCAAAAAGAGCGTTTGCATTTATCAATACATATGGCGTGCATGAAAAAGAGTTTCAAGAGGATACTTATTTTTTAAAGATGAAAGAATTGACTGAAGAAAGACTGGAACAGTTTGCAGGTGCTTTTAGAAGTTTGGGAAAAACATTTTTGCCTGAACTGGATAAAAAGTCAGCAGGAAAAAATGACATTGCGGCATTGATTGATACCATTGCAGATAAGGCTTGTCGTAATTGTGGACTGGCTGTATACTGCTGGGATACAGAATTATATGCAACCTATCAGACTGCATTTTCTGCATTATCTGTTTGTGAAAGAAAAGGAAAAGTAGAATTAGAGCAATTGCCGGAAGCTTTTAAAAAAAATTGTGTCAGAGGAGATGTTTTTGTTGATGTGGTTAATAGAGCTTATGAAAATTTTCAAATTCAAAGTATATGGAGAAACAAGCTGGCAGAGTGCAGAGAGTTGGTAAGCCAACAACTTTTTGCGGTAGGCACTATTATAGAAAATCTCTCAGGACAGTTAGATGTTAGAGGTGTTTTTTTAGAAAGTATGGAAAAAGAACTGCGAGCAAAACTGGATAAAGCAGGAATTGCTGTAGATGACGTTTCTGTTATGGAAGATAGAAACCAACAAGGGACAGAAGTCATTATTACAACAAAAGCTTGTAACGGAAATCATGTTTGTCGTGAAAAAATCATACCCATTGTTAATAAAACACTTCATAAGCCTATGAGAAAAGCAGGAGGAAAGTACGCCTGCTATTCAGGAGCAGGAGGAAAATGTACATTGCGTTTGGTAGAAGAAAATAAATTTCGTATGACAGTGGCAACTGCCTCTTGCCCAAAAGAAGAAGGAGGAATTTCGGGAGATAGCGCTAGTTTTTTGGAAACGGCAAATGGTACGTCTGTTATTGCATTATCTGATGGCATGGGAAGTGGTATGGTAGCAAGAGAAGAAAGTAAGTCTGCTATAGAATTGCTAGAACAGTTTATAGAGGCAGGATTTGAAAAAGAGTTGGCGATTAATATGATTAATTCTGTTCTTTTACTGCGTTCTGCAGAAGAAAAATTTGCCACACTGGATATTTGTACAGTAGATTTATATACAGGCAAAGCCGAATTTATGAAAATGGGCGCGGCGGCGGCATATATTTTAAGAGATGGAAAAATCATTGCAATCCGTTCTCAAACACTGCCAGTAGGTATTTTGCGTCATATTTCTATGGATAAAAATGATATGATATTAAAACATAATGATATGGTGTTACTTATGACAGATGGCATTATGGAGGCTGTGGGAGATGCTCAAGAAGATGTGGCATGGCTGTCTTCTTTGTTTGAAACATTTTACAGCAGCAATCCTCAGGATGTGGCAGATTATATTTTACAGGAGGCGAAAAAAAAGGCTGAAAATGGTAAAAAAGATGATATGACTGTAATAGCAGGAAGATTTTGGGAAATATAATGCTATTTTATTTGTGTGCCAAAAATAAGATTGCTTTATTGTTTTGTTATGTCAAAAAGATGGTATAAGAGGTTTGTATATACAAGCCTCTTTTTTGCTATATTTTTTATAAAATGTGTTTGAAAGCAGACTAAAATTAAGATGAAGATTTTACTTAATCTTTATTTTTGTTGTATATGTTTACAAGTTATTTTTGCAAAGTCAAGGGTTATATTTATTATAAACAAATGTCATAATGTGAGAAAAGATTTTGAAACATCACAAATATAAAGTCCTATTTGTTACATTTTTATGAGAAGGTGTAAAAGCATTCTTTTTCATGCATTTTATTGCAAATAACATAGAAAATAAAAATAGCACAATTTCTGATTTTTTGAAATTT
>DVLQ01000097.1 GCA_018715395.1 Candidatus Coprocola pullicola
ATTTATACTTCAGATTTGCATGACCATTGCATATCATCATGGCACTTTTTCCTTTTCAGTATCCCATAAATTGCGATACACTCATTTTCGGTGCAATCTCTACCAGAAGATGGATATGATCTGGCATCATATGACCTTCAATCATTTCTACACCTTTCCATTTACATAAATCCTTAATTATTTTTTGAATATCCGCTCTCAACTCATAATAAATTATTTTTCTTCTATACTTTGGTGTAAATACAATATGATACTTGCATACCCATTTTGTGTGTGCTAAACTGTTTGCCATAAAAGCATCGTCCTTTCTTCTGTAAAATATTTAGGCTTGAACACCATTATTTTACAACAAGGATGAGGCTTTTTGCTTAAGCTTTCATCTCACCCGCCGAGGAGGCGGTTGTTAAAGACTGCTCTGCAGCCTTCGGTACTAAAGTAATAATTTAAAAGGGCTGTCAAAATCATTGACACCCCTTTTTTCATTAAAGTGATAAATAAGTAGTTCCTTCTAAAGGAATCAAAACTTGCAAACCCACTCTATCTGCCATATCTCCTACAATATAAACAGAATAGGCTTTTCCTTCCTGCAAAGTCATATCAGGATCTTCCAATATAACACGAGCAGAAGCAGCTACCTTTAACTTCAAATTATGCCTTCCCGGCGCCAAAGAAAGGTATCGGCTCACTTCCTGAAAATCCAAATCTGTTAATACCAGTCTATTGTCAATATACACGTCTAATAACGGTGCATTGGCAGAAAGCTGTATAAATCTAACAAACGCCCTATTAGGATTTAATACTCTTCTCGTATCTGTAATAAATTCCCATTCCTGTCCTGTTCCGTTGTTTATAAAAGCAGCTGTATAAATCCTGTTTGCTATTACATTCATTCTAGAAACGCTAATAGGATTTCTTATGGTGCCTGCTCTAAATACTACAATTCGGTAATATCCCGGAAAAACTTTCATATATTCTGTAAAAGCTCTGTAATTTAAATAAGACGCCACTTTTCTGCCATTGACATAGATATCAATCGGTCCTGTAGAAGGACTTGCATTCAAATACCGAATATAAGAAAATCTTGTTACGCCTGGAATAATCGGAATCACTGTAATATTTGGTGTATTGTTTGGAAAAAGGGGATTGTTGGGAAAAATATTACTGCCTCTTCTCGTTGCATCTGTGACTGCATCTTCCAGTGATGAAAATTCTATATCTGTTACCTCCATAGTATAATTTTCATCTGTTAGATTTTCAATTTGTTCTTCCGTTAATGGCAATGGCATAATCATATCTGCACTAGTTTCCATTCCTGTTGTATTCATATCCTCTATAGCCATTTTATCTCACCCGCTTTTTATTGATACTGCCAATATATGCAATTTCTTTTAGATTGGTGCAAAAGAAAATTTGACAGCATTCTCATTTGAGAATATAATAAAAATAGCCATTCTGTTTTTAGAATGGCTTATCTATTTTTTATATAATAATAAGGAGATGACAAAAATGCAACAAGAGCAGACAAACCCTCTGGCTACAGGCAGTATTGGAAAATTGCTTTTTCGGCTGGCAATTCCTTCCATTACGGCACAAATTATTAATGTATTGTACAACATGGTTGACCGTATGTTCATTGGTCATATTCCTGAAATCGGCGCTGCTGCCCTCACAGGTGTTGGTATTACATTTCCTATTATTACACTTATCTCTGCTTTTAGCTATCTCATCGGCATGGGTGGAGCGCCTTTGGCTGCTATTGAAATGGGAAAGAACAATCAAAAACAAGCAGAAAAAATTATGGGAAACTGTTTTTCAGCGCTGATTATGATTTCAGTTTTACTAACTGTCTTTTTTCTTTCTTTTCAAAAACCCCTTTTGCTCTTTTTTGGTGCCAGCGAAAATACGCTTGCTTATGCTATTGATTATTTAAGTATTTATACCTGTGGTACTGTTTTTGTTCAAATTTCATTGGGACTTAATACTTTTATTACTTCTCAAGGCTTTGCAAAAACAAGTATGCTAACTGTATTAATTGGCGCTATACTAAACATTATACTAGATCCTATATTCATTTTTGGCTTTAATATGGGAGTACGAGGCGCTGCTTTAGCAACCGTTTTCTCTCAATGTATTTCTGCTATTTGGGTATTTTGTTTTTTGAGAGGACATACTACCAAATTAAAGCTGAAAAAAGAAAATCTAACATTGCAAAAAGAATTGATATTACCTATACTAGCCCTTGGCATTTCTCCTTTTATTATGCAGTCTACAGAAAGTCTTTTAACAATTTGTTTAAATACTTCACTACAAAAATATGGAGGAGATTTAGCCGTTGGAGCTATGACAATATTAACCAGTATCATGCAGTTTTCCATGTTGCCTATTATGGGCTTAACACAAGGCGCACAACCCATTACAAGCTTCAATTATGGCGCAAAACAAAAACAACGTGTCAAAAAAACAGTACAAATATTACTTATTTCTGCTTTTTGCTACACTTTCCTGTTATGGCTTTTAATTATGCTTTTTCCAGCATTTTTTGTAAAAATATTTACAAATTCTCAACAGTTGATTCCTTTTACAGCTTGGGGACTACGCATTTATATGAGTGTTTCCTGTCTTATGGGATTACAAATGAGCTGTCAGCAATCTTTTATTGCTCTGGGAAAAGCAAAAGTATCCACGTTTTTAGCTTTGCTTCGTAAAATCCTATTGTTGATACCGCTGATTTATATTTTACCATTGTTCTTTGAGGATAAAGTTTTTGCTGTCTTCTTAGCAGAACCCATAGCAGATGCCATTGCCATTACTACAACAACGATACTATTTTCAGTACAATTTAAAAAAATATTAGCACAACTTCCTGAAATGAAAAAAAATGCTGTTTTATAAAGAAATTTCTTCTATAAAAAAATATGACATTGTAGACTTTATGGGCAACCTTTGGTCAAAGACTCATTTCATTCAAGTCTTTGAAAGTAGAAACAGTTCGTTGGGCATAATGCCTTGAAATCGCCTATTTTCCTTGGAAAAAGTAAATTCTGACTATAGATTCCATTTGAAAAACATTTCGTTTTCCCCTATATCACATTTGTAAAAAAAATAGTTTTCTACACTCTAAGAACTGTTGCTTTTATCGACAACCCTTTTTTATTAGATGCTTTAGCTTTACAAACTCCCTAGTAGAACTGGGAGTTTTAAATCAAAACCACCCATTGAACGAGTGATTTGACCGTCTATCTCTTGTGGTAGCCCACTTAAGGGGGCATCGAATAGTATCTATTACTCTGGCTGTCCCCTACTCGGGGGCGCTTTTTTTGCCTTATTTCACTGGCTCACCCGCAAACGGATCTGTAAATTTTTTTAAACTTATTTGATCATTCATAATATCATCTTCTAATTGATTTTTGATGTATTCTTTAATTGCCGTTTCGTATCTGCCTACTGTATCCACAAAATATTCTCTACACCAAAAATGGCGATTTCCATATTTGTACTTTAAATTTGCATGTCCATCAAATATCATTAAACTACTTTTAGTCTTTAAATATCCCATAAAACTAGCTATACTCAAATGGGGTGCAATCTTAACCAGCATATGCATAGGATTTAAAAAGCATTTTGCCTTTACGATATTTACACCTTTACTATTACAAAGTTCTCTTAATATTCTTCCAATATTCACATTTCATTTTTTATATATTACTTGTCTGCAATATTTAGGCACAAATATAATATGATATTTACATCTCCATTTGGAATGTGATAAAGATATACTTCTTATGTCATTCATTGACAAAACCTCCTGCTCCTATATTTTGGTTTCCAGACCGATTCTATTATAGCGCAGGAGGTTTCTTTCTTATGCTAAAGTATTTTTACCTACCCCCAGTTGAACTGGGGGTTTTGTCATACCTATTCAGCGTACAATCAAAACCACTAGAAGGGGTATTGCGTGCTGATTCCCTAAAAGGGAGTATCGAAGCTTTGGTATCGCATTACAATTACAGGCAGCCACGAAAAGTGGCTGTCTATTTTACCTTATTCTCTTCTGCTACCCATAAACGGATCTGTGTACTCTTTTAACGAGATTTAATCTGCCATATCATTTTCTTCTAACTGATTTTTTATATATTACTTGTCTGCAATATTTAGGCACAAATATAATATGATATTTACATCTCCATTTGGAATGTGATAAAGATATACTTCTTATGTCATTCATTGACAAAACCTCCTGCTCCTATATTTT
>DVLQ01000098.1 GCA_018715395.1 Candidatus Coprocola pullicola
AAATTTATTTTTATGTATTTATGTATTTATTTATATAGATGACTTGGCAAACAGTGAGTGTAAAAATTGGAATATTTTTTGTTCTATAAAATGTTTACTGAAAAATTCTCAGCTATCATACAAAAGTGATAGAAAGGTTTGTCACCGTATGATACAATAGATTTAATTATTTTAACCAATAATTTGCAGAGTTACAGTGTCAAATTTTATAGAAGATGTAATAAAAAATTTAGATATGATAGAAAATCTGATACATCTCAATTTTTGATACTTCAAAATAAAATAGAACGGTTTTGTATGTGAAGGAGATAGCAAAATGTTTTTAGAAAAAGTGCAAAAGACGATTACCCAATATCATATGCTGCAAAAAGGAGATTTTGTGGTAGTAGGGCTTTCAGGCGGAGCGGATTCTGTAGCGTTATTGGAAGTATTATGCATACTGCAAAAAAAATATCAGCTAAAAATAGAGGCAGTTCACATCCATCATGGTTTGAGAGGAGAAGAAGCCAATCATGATGCTTATTTTGCAAAAGAGCTTTGTGAAAAAAAGTCTGTTCCGTTTCATTTATTGGAATATGATATTCAAAGGGAAGCCAAAGCACAAGGAATCGGTTTGGAGGAAATGGGAAGAAAACGTCGTTATGAGGCGTTTTATAAAATTGCGGAAGAATATGGAAAAATTGCTGTGGCACATCATCAAAATGACCAAGCGGAAACCCTTTTGTTCAATTTATGCAGAGGAACGGGACTGTCCGGGCTTTCAGCAATGAGTCCTATCAGAGACCGTATTATAAGACCTTTTTTATTTGTAACTAGAAGAGAAATAGAGGAGTTTTTGAAAGAAAATCAACTATCATACTGTGAGGACAGCACCAACAAAATACAACAATATACAAGAAATAAATTGAGATTATCTGTGCTGCCTTTTTTAGAAAAAAATATCAATCAAAAAACAGTGGAGCATATGGCAAAAACAGCTTCTATTTTAGCAGAAGAAAATGATTTTTTAGAACAAACAGCACAAAAAATGCTTAAAGAAGTGATTATCAAAAAAGGAGCTGAAAAAATGAGGCTTTCTGTTACAAAACTGTTGCAGCAGCATAGCGCCATAAGAAAAAGAATATTAAAAAAAGCCTTTTATTTATATTCTTCTACACAGCAAAATATTTCCTATGTTCATTTAAAACAGCTGGAAGAGCTTTTAAAAAAGCAAACAGGCAAAAGTATAGCGCTGCCTTGCGGCTGTAAAGCCTTTTTAGAATATGATATGCTTATTTTTGCAAAACAAACACAACCGAATAAAAAGTATTATGAATATGAGTTATTGCCGGAAAAAGCAACTTATATAAAAGAAATTGATAAATTTGTCAAATTATCGTTCAATGCGTATAAAAAAGCAGAAAAAACATTTCCTATATGTACGAAGGAGTTTAATTATGATAAAATAAAGGAAAATATTGTCTGTCGTACGAGAAGACAAGGGGATGTGATATCTATTTCAGGAGGGCATAAAAAAAAATTGAAGGATTTTTTTATCGATGCTAAAATTCCTAGAGAGCAAAGAGATACGGTTTTATTATTTGCTGTGGGAAAAGAAGTGTTTTGGATACCATATTATCGTGTGGCAGATGATTTTTTGGCAGATAAAACAACAAAAAATAAAATACGAATTTCTATTTGGGAAGGAGAACACCATGAAAGAGAAAATTGAAACTTTAATTTCAAACACAGCTATACAAAAGAGAATTTCTGAAATTGCAGAGGATATTTCTGCTGACTATGCAGGAGAAAGCTTGGAGCTGATTTGTATTTTAAAGGGTGGCGTTGTGTTTATGGTGGATTTAGCAAAACATATTAAAGTACCTGTTACAATGAATTTTATGGATGTTTCTAGCTATGGAAATGGGACGCAAAGCAGTGGAGAAATTAAAATACTGATGGACTTAGATGCGCCGATAGAAGGAAAAAATGTTCTGCTTGTAGAAGATATCATTGATAGCGGAAGAACGTTGAGTAAATTGGTGGAGCATCTTTCCAATAGAAAGCCAAAAAGTTTAAAAATTTGTACTTTGTTGGATAAGCCGGAACGTCGTGTATCTCATGTAGATGTGCAGTATACAGGATTTACCATTCCTGACGCATTTGTAGTAGGATATGGACTGGATTATGCGCAAAGATACCGCAATTTGGATTATATTGGCGTCATTTCGTTTGAAGAGGAATAAAAAAGAACTTTTTTGATAAAATATAAATATGTAATTTATACCAATTTTCATTTGGCATAAAGAGGTGAAGATGCTTTTATCTTCACCTTCTTATATTTTTATGTCATAAAAATAGACTTTTTGACTGGGAAAGAAGAAGTATTTTTGTAATATTTTTAAGGAAGTATGTTGTTTTTCAAAGCCATGTGTGATAGAATTAAAAATTGACAGACTATTTATTTTGTAAAAAATTGCGAGGAGGGAACTACTTGAAAAAATATTGGAAATCTTTTGGTCTGTATGCTGTGATTTTTATTATCATTGCAATGCTCATTGCGGTGGCAGGGCAAAAAGTAGACAGGTCATCAAATCCTAATTATACATATAGTGATTTGCTTACAGCGTTGGAAGAAGACCAAATAAAAGAAATTCAGATTCAAAGAAGTAATGAAGCAGATGATTTTGGCATTGCAAGTGCAGAACTGAGAAATGGTGAAAAAATTCAGGTAAATATTCCTAGTGTTTCTACATTGCAGACACGTTTGGACGAAAAACATGCAGAAGGTCATGATTTTAAAGAAATTGTGCCTAATATACCAAAAACAAGTATTTTAACGGCAATACTGCCATCTATTATTATGATGATTATTATGATTATCATATTTACTGTTATTTTTCAAAAAATGCAGGGCGGCGGCGGCAAAATGATGTCTTTTGGCAAAAGCAAAGCAAAAATGTCTATAGATGAAAAAGATAAAGTAACATTTGCCAATGTGGCCGGGCTGGATGAAGAAAAAGCAGAACTGGAAGAACTGGTGCAATTTTTAAAAGAACCCAAAAAGTTTATGGCTCTTGGAGCAAGAATACCAAAGGGCGTGCTTTTGGTAGGACCTCCCGGTACAGGTAAAACATTGCTGGCAAAGGCGGTGGCAGGAGAAGCGGGCGTACCGTTTTTCAGCATTTCCGGCTCTGACTTTGTAGAAATGTTTGTTGGCGTTGGCGCCTCTCGTGTAAGAGATTTGTTTGACCAAGCCAAGAAAAATTCACCTTGTATTGTGTTTATTGATGAAATTGACGCTGTAGGACGACGCAGAGGCGCCGGTCTTGGGGGCGGACATGATGAAAGAGAACAAACGTTAAACCAGTTGTTAGTAGAAATGGACGGTTTTGGAGTAAATGAGGGTGTGATTGTAGTAGCGGCAACTAATAGAGCTGATATTCTTGACCCTGCTATCCTTCGTCCGGGACGTTTTGACAGACAGGTCTATGTAGGAAGACCTGATGTAAAAGGCAGAGAGGCAATATTGCGTGTTCATGCAAAAGGAAAACCACTTGCCCCAGAGGTTGATTTGAAAGTGGTAGCACAGACTACTTCCGGATTTACAGGAGCAGACTTATCAAACCTGTTAAACGAAGCGGCGCTTTTGGCAGCCAGAGCCAATAAAAAAGCCATTGATATGGCTGAAATACAAAGAGCTTTTGTAAAAGTAGGCATTGGTACAGAAAAGAAAAGCAGAGTTATTTCGGATAAAGAAAAATTTATTACAGCTTATCATGAAAGCGGTCATGCAATACTGTTTGAGGTGCTTAGTGAATTAGACCCGGTTCATAGCATTTCTATCATTCCTACAGGTATGGCGGGCGGTTATACAATGCCTTTGCCGGGAGAAGACAGAATGTATATGACTAAGTTACACATGGAACAGGAAATTGTTAGCCTTTTAGGCGGTCGTGCCGCAGAGTTTATTGTATTAAAAGATGTGACAACAGGCGCGTCTAATGACATTCAAAGAGCCACTGCTATGGCAAGAAGTATGGTAACACAATATGGTATGAGCGATATTCTTGGGCCAATACAGTTTGGCGACGACAGCAATGAAGTCTTTATTGGCAGAGATTGGGGACACGCAAGAAATTATAGTGAAGATGTGGCTACTACTATTGATAAAGAAGTGCGTCGTATTGTAGATACTGCTTATAGCGAAGCAATTCGTTTGTTAAAAGAAAATATGGAAGTACTTCATGCTTGTGCAAAATTGCTTGTGGAAAAAGAAAAAATTACAGGAGCAGAATTTAGAGAGCTTTTTGAAGAAGAAGTACGCAACAAAGTACTTGGCATTACAAATTTAGAACAGAAAGAAGACGACCTTTCTACAGAGGAAGCAGTAGTATTACAAAAACAACAACCGGTGCAAGAAAGTGTGGAGTTGCAGAAAAAAGAAGATTAAGGAGGCGGCTGACAATGGAATTTAATTTAGCAGTTGGTATGAGTATGGAAGAAGAATATGTTGTAACAGAGGCAGATACAGCAGTACATTTTGGTAGTGGAACAGTGACTGTTTTGGCTACGCCAAAAATGATTTCCTGGATGGAAGGCGTATCTTTAAATGCAGTACTTCCATTTTTACCAAAAGGATATGATACAGTAGGCACTTCTGTTGAAGTTTCTCATTTGGCGGCAACTCCTGTTGGCATGAAAGTGCGTGTTATAGCAGAATTGATTGAAATAAATGGAAAAGCGCTTACATTTAAAGTGAAGGCTTATGATGAGATTGACAAAATTGGTTCTGGTATTCATAAACGTGCTATTGTAGAATTAGACCGTTTTATAAAACGTACCAACGAAAAGGGCAAAAAAGCATAATTGATCATAAAAAGACAGCCCATATGGGTTGTCTTTTTCATTATTACTTTAGTACCAAAGGCTGCGGAGCAGCCTTTAACAACCGCCCGCTCTGCGGGTGAGATGAAAGCTTAAGCAAAAAGCATCGTCCTTGTTGTAAAATAATGGTGTTCAAGCCTAAATATTTTACAGAAGAAAGGACGATGCTTTTAT
>DVLQ01000099.1 GCA_018715395.1 Candidatus Coprocola pullicola
AATACGAATTATGGAAAGTTGCTTTTAAATTGTTATACAAAAACCATTAGAGAGGATACTTTACTTGATTCTTTAGCAAAGGAGGATAAGTATATGATTAGACTAACTGACGAGGAAAGACTTCAAGAAAGAGAAGAAGGCAGAAAAAAATAAAGCGTTAGAAATAGTACTAAATTTGTTAAATAAAAATATGCCTTTATCTGATATTTCTCAAATTACCAGATTATCTAAAAAAGAAGTTGAAAAATTACGGATTTTGTAAAACTATTTTTCTAAATATATTTATAAAAACAGGACAAATAAAATATATATTACTTTTACTTGTCTTGTTTTTGATAGTATTTTTAGTTTTCATTATTTAAATTTATAATTTCTAGAAATTTCACAATCATAGTTTAAACTAAAGCTTTCATTTCCATCCTTAATTAATGTACATGTTTTTACATATAATTGTAATTGCAAATTCGATTTAGCGCCTCTCTATATTTGCAAAAATTCCAATTACTTTCGTTCCATCTACAACTACAATATACTAGTATACCCTTTATTTCCTATCCAAAAGTTATCTTTTTTATTTTGAAAAGAAAGAGCTATGATATTATCTGTTTCCCATTTTATTTTGGAAACAAAATTATTCCTATCAACATTGCTATTGATATGTTTTTCTATAAATATTGCAATATTGTCTAAATCTTCTTTTTAAAATGAATAGGATATGTTTTTTCATTTTTGTAAATATATTGTTTTAAATAAAATAAATCCTTATTTAAATCAAATTTTTTAAAAATTTCCTGTTGTAAAAAACTATTTTTATATTGTTTTTGCATTTTATCAATAGCAATATTCACCTCTTGTTGCGTTGGTATATTACTAGAAAAATTATATAAAGGCGTTATTTGATAAATCTCAATCACTTGACCATTTACAGAAGTGATTTGATATCCAAAATCTGTTTCAAAATCCTCTAACATATAGTAAGCGAAGAACTTTTCCATATTATTTTTTGTGTAATTCCAATTTTGGGGCAAAAACTTATCAAATGAAAAGAAGGAATCTACATTTTTTTGAATATAGTTTCCTACAGAATTAAAATTATTGGGTAAATAACCTAAAAAGTCTCGAAACGAAAAAAGAAATTTATGATTATTTATTAGATGAATATGCAGACCATGATTACTAAAAGAAAGATTGATTGACCTGAACAAGTCCGAAAACTGTTCTTTTTTTAGGGAATTTTTTAGAAAAAGAAGGGGGAAACAGAAATGGAATGTCTAAAAGAGATTGAAAACAGTGAAGAACTGGAAAAGAAAATTAGCGGAAAAAATAAAAAAAGCTATGTTTCAAAGGTAGAATATGATGCAATACTGATGACAAAGGATGACTTGCAGCAACAAATAAAGCAAAGAGAGGCAGATATTGCAGAACTGAAAAAAGAAGAGAGGCTAATAAAAAATAATCAAATTTTTATTACTGTTGATAGGATAGCAGACTTTTGGAATAGATATAGTATCAGATATCAGATTATGATAATTTTTATACGTTGTTAGCAGAAGAGGCTGACCCCAAGGTCTATCATAGACTAGGTATACGTCAATAAACAAATGATATGTTCTATCTTCTATTTCTTCATACATCAAGAGTATTGGAATAAAAAATTGTCATTAAGAAGGAAAACATTTGGATAGTATGGCAGAATGTTGTATATGGAAAATGAAGGAGTCTTGGAAGTAGCGGCTGATATGTTTGGTGATATCATGAAGCAAATTAATATTATTTTAAGGAATCTGAAGTAATGTATTTTGGAAAAATGACAGAGCAAAAAAAACTAATATCAAAGTATGAAAAAATATTCGGATACGACCCACATGATGATAATAGTGTGACCATATCCTAAATATATACATTGGTCATTCTTTCTTTTAGTCATCATCATATAACTCACAAACATCAAAAATAGCTCTTTTTTGTTCGAATGCATTCTTCTAAAATTAACATATATCCCTTAACAGCCTTCGCTGTGAAATTGAATGATACATCGTCAGCGGGATCATATTCAAACATTTCTATATATTTCTCTAATAACTTCTTCGACTTCTTCTTTATTTTTTCTGGTATATCTCCAAAATAATACTTTAAATCTATTTCCATTATTTCAGCTCCCTTACAACAGCATTGATTTGCTTTGTAATATTAGCAAACATATCAGCTGCCACTTTCCAAACCTCTTCCTTTTCCATATATAACATTCTTCCATATTGTGTAAATGTTTCTTTTCCTACTTTCAAAAACTGCTCCCAATATTCCTGTTTATCATGCATATATCCTAACCTTAACTCACCTTTAGTCATTCTATGCAATATGTCAAAACTCCTCTATAAGACTCTTTTACTTTACCGTATTTTACAAAAATAGAACCTAGAGTATAACATATCTTCCATTTATTTTTCATAAACTGCCGTCCAATTTTGTAACCATTTGTTATCTTCTTGTATCACTTTTGTTAATATACTTTTTTATGAAGTACCATAAGTATAGTCTATTTTATGAAAGAGTTCATAAGCAATTGTTTGTTCCTGTAAATTGTCCGTTGTCGTCAATACAACATTATATTCTCCTTTTATGCTTATTGCCACTATCATTCATAAAAATTTTACATTTTTGTATTGATATTGCTTTATTACAATATTCATCGTCCATAATTTCTTCATCAACTGCATTCCCTCTTAATACACAACATTTATAAACTTTATTACTATAAAATACATAGCTCAACCATTTCACCGAATTTTATATTGCAGTATATTCAAGCATGTAATCAATACAGTAAACAACTAATTTTATATCATAAAACACAAATAACATAATTTCTTTTCATGCTATAACAGTTTATTCCAAATTGTGTTACTTTATTTTTTCCCAGCCTGCATAAGCAATTCTTTTTTTCTCCATCATGGTTTCCTCGATAGGTTCTTTCCATGCTTTATCCGCATGCCAACCTGCAAAACGATATCCCGCTTTTATAGGTATGTATTTTGTCAAATCTACTGTAGAACCAATGGTTTTCCGTGTAATATCTGTAATCATCACATCTTCATTGGATAGCTCGCCACTATCTAAATGAAACGTAAAACCTAAGGCAATCTGCAACAGGCGGTTGTGCTACATCACTATCTTCTGAATAATATGTAGTGACCTTACATGTCACACTTTCATCTTTTGTTGTAGTTATAAATATATAAACATCTAGACCATTTGGCAATAAAGCTTCCCATATATAAGCATCTTTTTGAGTTACTGTGATGTACAATGCATCACATATCAAAGTTGATCCTAAACTTGTGATAAGCGTTACAACGTCATCTAAAGAATCGGGATTGGGTTTTATGGTAAGTTTTTTTTGAATATACCCATGTTATCTCATACAAGCATAGAATATTCTCCATATAATTCTTCCGGATATATTGCAATCTAAGTTTTTCCCATTTTCTTTGTCCTGTATGATATCTCAAACACTACAATGATATTCCCCCTTCTGCGTATGCAGTAAAAATATAAGTTCTCGCTTACTTAATCACATTTTCATAGAAAAGTATTTCTTTGTCTGTAATATAGGTTTGAAAATCCTATGACCTCACATTCTCATTGAAAAACTGCATCAATGCCGATATTTTTTCATACAAGCTTTCTGTATTGTCTTTTGCCGTTTGATAAAACAGCGCATAAATACCACTGCTGTCTTCTGTTTTTGCAAAAGAAACGATTCTTTCCATAATGTCTTACTGATATTGTGCCTCTAGCAAATAAAAAATATAAATACCCCGCTCTTCATCTCTATATCCGCAACAGTCCTGATATAACTCCTTAGGATAAATAGAAATGCTGTAAAATCCTTCATTATTGGAGTTGCCTATATCCATACGCACATCCTTTATCGTACAGAAATAAGTAGTATCATCTATATATAACAAAAAATCGGAAGAATTTTTAAAAGTTATAGTATTATCTAAACAGGAATGATCTTCCATTGCCGAAGTATATTTCCATAACGTCATAATTTCGTTTAAAAATTGTATCAATTCTGGAATTGCTTCTTGCAGGTTTTCTGCTTGCTCTTTTGCTGTTTGAGAAAAAATTGTATAAATACCATCGTCTCTTTTTCCTCTATTAAAAGCAAAAAATTTGTCATTGTTTGTTATGCTGTGGAAAAAGTCTCAATATTTCCCATCTACCATAAAATTAGTATACTCCAGCTTATCCGGTAAAATAGGTGATAAAATCCAAGAGAAAATTGCTATCATCGTCGTAAATATCATTATGATTGGTTTCATAATGCTCACCTTTCCTCTATTATAATTCTATCCTTCCTATATTTGATTATCAAAGCAGCCTATCATTTTTCAATACTCCAAAAAATCAGTCGCAAATTCTTCAGGTAGTATGGCGTACTGACGATACTTCTTTTTCAACTTTTCATAGTCTTCTGTTTTTGCCTCCATAGCATCTTTAAAACTTTTTTGCACTTTATGATTGACTGAAAAAGCGGTGTTTGATAAACATCTTCCATCGCTTTTATCACATCTTTTGCCATACAAGAAAGTACGCCTGCAAAATCAATACATGCGTCATTTAATCCGTTAAGCGTTTCATCTATTTGGGCAAAATCAATAAAGTCACACTATTCAAACTCGTCAAATTCATTCTTCCGCCATGGATAGCTGTTAATTCCAAAAGCAAATAGGAAGCCCAGGCTAAAATCTCCCAATGAAGAGAGTTTATATCGCCTTCTGGAAAATTATTTTTATAAAATTCAGACTGTTCATCTGTTAATTCCTCGCCAACCATATATTCAAGCACACAAGCATAAACGTTATTGGCAAAGCCCTCAAAATCGGAAGGCTTAATTTTTCCATATAAATAATCCCAAAGCATATCAATGACTTCATACATCATAGGTGCCGGCTCTTTGCTACTTTCACTCAAGCCTTGTTTGAGTGTATTAAAATATTACTCAAGAACAAGAAGATTTCCAAGAAGACGCACTTTATTACTGCTGTCTTTGAAAGCCTCATCTGCTAGTTCTCTGCAATTTGATACCCAGTTGCTTGCATCTTTTTTGCTTAAAGAATTAAAATCAGTAAAAATGGTATATTCAACCATACTACATTGCTCCTAAATAAAATTAATTAAAATATCATATTAAAAATATTCCGGATTAATAAACGGCACTACAAGCTCGGTAATATTTCCCTTTTTGTCAAATCCCCAATAAGCGCTGTATATTCCGTCCCCCATTCCTCTTGAAAACATAACGATTTGTTTACTGTTTTTAGGTAAATGCCAGAGCAAAAAATCACCATATTCTGTCTGTATATTGGGATGATTTTTATAACTTTGTTTAAAAAGCTGTAAAAAATAGTCGTTATAAATATTTTTATCTGAATTTTCTTTATACCAGCATTTCAAAAATTCCATATATTCTTTTGCTATACTTTCGTCAGTAAAACAAGCCAAACCTGTATCTACGCCAAAAAATGAAAAAACGCCAGGCTTATTGAAGTCTTGCATATTACATCCCTTTGGCATAGCAAGCTCATATTTTACTGAATGTTCATCACTTATTTTAAGTCTTGAAGCCACAACTCTTATTCCAACTAAATCAGAATTCATAATTGAAAGCTCGACGTCATAGCTTCCTTCAGGAATACATTTTTCCAAAACAGTTTGATATTTCTCATTTCCCAAATAAACCATAGGATCGGCAAGCACAACTCTTCCAGTCGGAAAATCTGCGGCTCCAACTGGAAATATTTGTAATTTATCAGTTTATCGAAACAGACTTTGAAAAAATTTTATGTCATAGGTTTCTTTATTTAAAAACTTTAAATTTTTTTCAAATGCGATTTGCACAGGATGTTTCACAGCTTGTCTTATTTCTTTTCCTGTTTTTGTATCAACAAAATATTTACCACTTTCATCACAGCAAAATTGCAAATCGGCGCCTATTGGCATATAAAAAATATTCCTCACATCAGGCTCTATATTGGCAAGGATACTGAAATCAATAACAGCAATGTTTTCTGCATTATTTATGTATTCTTGCGTATCTGTATCGCCAAAGGCTACCCTGCCGATTCCAATACCATTATTTTCTCTAAAAATCCATTTCAGCTTAGAGGTTTCATTTAAAATAGATTTTGTAACAACACAAACGCCTAATTGTTGTGTATATTGTTTTTGCTGGATTTTTTCAGTTTGTTGTAATGTTTCTATATTTTCCGTTAATTTTTGCTGATTTTTTGCAGTTTCTTTCTTGTTTCCAAACGAAAATGAACCCATATTTATACGCCTTTAAATATTTAATAATACTCAAAAGCAAAGGCTACAACAAATAACACTGACACTAAAAGGGCTATTAATTACTTTAATGCAAGAACGTTGTTCACTTTTTGGGTTTAAAAATAAACTATCAAAATTATTATGGTTTATTTCTTCTGCTTCGTTTGTAATAATAGAGGCTCAATATTGCTCTGTTTTCAGCAGTTGGCGCACAGTATCATTATTATTTCACCATATTTTCTGCACCTTTTTATTATATTACTGATTTTCAATATATATCAGTATATCTCTTGCTTTTTGGATCATATCAGTTGCCTTTGCAATATTTTTGCTTTGTTCTTCAATAGGTAAGTCTACAACAGCGTCAAAAGGATTTTGCATATGCTCACAGCCTACATACATATATTTGTCAGCAAATACAATATAAATATTGTTGTTTATGATTTGAGCAAATTTCATAATATCCTCCATCACTCTAGGTGTTAAAATATAAAATGCATTATGCCCATCCTCCGCAAAAACAGAAAACATATTATTGAAAACTTCATTTTCCGTTTCAACTTTTTGAGAAAATGTCAAGCCTTTCATTTTTGAATTTTGTTTTTTAGGGAAAATCTGTATTGCTGTTTGGCTTATTTTAAATTCATGAAACATTGAAAAAACGATTACCTGTCCTCTAAATAAAGCTGCAGCAGAATTATTTGTTTCATATGTTTCAACACTACTAGCACAAAAGCGTATTTTATCATATATTCCTTCAAAATAATCTTTGGATTTAAAAAAAGACTTTGCCCTGCCGGGAAGTAGATTTGCTTTTAATAATTGATCAAATGTAATTCCCTGATTGGAGGAATATTTTAAATTTGAAAAACCGGGAACTTCTTTTATTTTCAGAAAAGCATATTTATTTTTATAATTGTCATTAAATATGTCGTATGACTTTTTCCAAAAAATCCATAAATAAAAACCAAATGATGCTGCCGCTATACAAAATGACATCAATACACCACCCATAATCATAAAAATGCCGCCTATTATTTCATCTCTGCTTATTTCATAATTACTAAAAATAAGCCTAAAAAAATCCATATTTTTTGATAACGTAAACAACACACAAACAATAAAAACAAATTTGGGCAGTTTAAACATAAACTTTGTTTTGCGGTTCGCTTTTTGCCGCATTTTTTCCAGTTTCACACCGCTTATATTTTGTTCTATTATCGCCATAATTTTTTCTCCTAATATTCAACTAATTCTGTTACGTTTAAAACAGCTCCTTAATAAAAGGAACGAAAACACTGTTTCTTTTGGAAAGGAACTGTGTTTATACATAAATATAAAAATTACTTTTAAATATTTTGCTCTTTCCTGTCCTCATTGCTTTTCTCATTCTTTTTGAAGTTATGGAAAAGATATATACGAACGTCAAAAATATATTTGCTGTAAATATTTATCCTTGGGTTCCTTTACAACCCAATAAAGTCTTCTCATAAAGGCTATCAAAAATGCTCTAAAAATACCTTTTTGGGAATAATTACCATTTTTCTACTCATTTCCACTATCCTTCTAATTTTTCGTAAGTCTCATCATTTGTTTCCTTTACAACCCAATAAAATCTTCTCATAAAAGCTGTTAAAAATGCTCTAAAAATACTTTTGATTGGTGTAAATACCACTTTTCTATTCATTTCAGTGTCTCTTTGTTTGCTCATTTCACTAAAGTTCTAGTTTTAAAAAACTTTTTGCTAAACCAAACAAATGTAAACAATTTTGACTATGCCAAAAGTATAGACAAAATACTTATCATAAAATCAAGCTATTGTTCATTTAAACTTTTGTAAAAAAATTTTTCTGCTTTTATCAAAGCTTCTTTTAAAATATTTGGTTTTGCACCAAATATTTGATATACTCTTAGGCTTTACTTTAAGGATTACTAGACAAATAAAAATCTTTTTGCAAAACCATTTGGCGATTCATATTTCTCACATCTCTATTTATCGTTGAACATATCATTTTGCTCCTTTTTTCAGAACTGTTTCCATTTTCTTCTGCAAAAATCTGACCTGCACTCTAAAATAAAAGCATAGAAACATTATCTTTGGATATTGTTGGATTCTGAAACAAGAATTGTTATTGCTTTTTGTTTATACTGTATAAGAGAGAATAATATTGTTTTTACATTCTTTAAAAAGTCACAGAATATGTACAAATATATTTTCTTCATCATTATGGAGAGTCTTGCTACTTATCCTAACCGCTTATGCTTGTCTATCGGAAATAAAAACATCATGTTTATGATTGCTTTTATAATGGCGCTAACAATCCTATAATAGAATCTTTTCATAAAACTTGATACAATACGAAAAAAGGATTTCATTATTTTTAGATATCATTTCTAATTTTTTGTTTTACTCTCCTTTTATCCATATCCTCTTTTATTTGTCAGCACAAGAACCTGCTTGTGTTGGAGGCGTTACATACACTCAAAAACAAGCAAAACACTAGTTTTTATTTTAAAAAAATTTCAGGCATTCGCTTTTATTTGTATGCTTTTTTTTAGAAGTGTATTTTTAATATTTTTTTCTGCATTTTTATTTTCATATTAATTTAACAAACTCTTTCAAATTATCTTTGGATTTTTTTGTAATATTTCTGATATTGAGGCATAATGCCATATTTATCAGTAATTATCTCTTTTGAAAGAGGGGTATCAAATGCAATGGTTGTGTATGGAATTTTTTTATAAGGCTTTTTTCCTTTCCAAAGAGCCTCATATAGTTTCCAACGTTTTGCCGTCATGGAATTGGGGTCTCCGGCGTCTTCTCTTTGCCAGTATTGCCCTCCTAAAAGATAGCTCTCCATCATTTCTTCCCAGTTATTAAAATACGCCTGCGCTTTTTTTCCAGCTTCAACGCCGATATCCAAGACTTCTTCCATAGAAACATAACCTGCAAAATAGCAGCATTGCATAACATATGCCACACGTCCCATATCCCAGCCAAGCAGTGCGTTTTCGCCGTATCTCCTGTATGCCAGAATCATTTTAGGAAGAAAACTGTCTTCGTCGGCATTTGGATTTTGCTTTTTGGCAACGTTTATCAGTTCTTCTTCGCAATATGTGGAATATATTGTTTCCAATCTGCTCATTTCCTGACCATACCATACTCTCATGCCGGTATGCAAAAGACGTTTCATTGTTTCCATGGCGCTTTCATGCCCTTGTATTTGCCAATATTTCCAAAGCATCTTTTTAATGGAGGAAACTCTATCTTGTTTATTTTCGTTTCCGGGATAAAAAAGACCTGCCATATAGCGGAAATTACCTTTGTTTGTAGCAAGCAATATAGACCCTGCCGTATTCATCCATTGCAACGTAGGCGATAACGGAGTATAGGTATCTCCTCTATCTTCTCTCGGTCTTTGAATATGAATACAAATAGCTCGTAGTATCAAAACAAAAACCAATGCCGAAACAATAGAAATAATGAAAGGCGCCAATACTTCCAAAACATGTATCATAATATCTATCCAACTCCTCATAAACATCATAAAAATTTAGAAATACGAGGTTGCAAAAAGTAAGCGTAAATTTATTATAATGTTACTTATATAAATCCAATCAAAAATACATTGCTATCATTTATGACATAATAAGAATTTCTTTTGCTTTTTGAATCAATTTTGCATCTTCTATGATTTTTTCGGTTTGCTTTGATATAGGTTCATCCACAACTGCATCAAACATACTTTCTCTTTTTACTGCCACAAAAAGCTTCTCATCACAAAACACAAGCGATACTTGATATTGCACTGCATCTGCAAAACTCATTATCTTTTCCATTCTCTGCGGCGTTAAAATATAATAAGCGTTATGTGCATCATCGGCATAAATACGAAAACGGCTGTTAAAAGTTTCATTTTCAGTATGTATTTTATGCTCTGCTTTCCAGCCGCTCATATCAGACAAAAACTCTTTTTCAAAAATCTGCAAATGTCCTTTGCTTACCTTTGTATTGTCAAATTGTAAAAGACAAATAATCTGACCGCTGAATATTTCTTCTATACGAGATTTTTTGTTTCTTCGAACTATTTTTTTTGTGGTTACATCGCTTATTTTAAAACGAACATTTTCATATTCTCCAAAAAGCAAATCTTCACTTTCATAATATTTTTTGTCGCCACAAGCAACAACCGCCGCATTTCTCACTTCATCCCACAAAAAACCGCTTTCGCAAACATATTGTAGTTTATCAAAGCCGGAAATTTTATTGATTGTCTGTACAACATACTTTGATTTAAAGCTTTCATTGAAATGATCGTATGCATGCCGAACAATGACATACCATAAAAGTCCTAATGTTGCTATTGATAACACAACTGCTACAAAAACCAGCTTTATCACTGCAAAAAGTGTCAATATTTCTTCTTCTTGACGCATTACAATGTAAAACAGCCACATATAAAGCGGCAGTGAAACAGCAGACAAAATATAAACGATATATGTAAGTTTTTTGGCTTTATTACGCAGACTTTCCAACTGTTTTTCCTTGATAACTTCTTTCATAGGCAATCTCACTTTCAGTCAAAATTTGCTTTGTATTCCTTCTTTTTTTCGTCCACTTGATAAAAATCGGCTTTGCGCATTCCATGTATACCGGCAATGATTGAATAAGGAAACATAACTATTTTTTGATTATATAACGAAACATTGGCATTGTAGAGCCTTCTTGCAGCTTGAAGATGCTCCTCCGCCTCATAAATGGATTTTTGGAAATGCTCCATTGACACATAAGAATATAAAACAGGATACTGCTCTGATAATGCCTCTATAACTGTTCCTACACCACCAAGTCCCTGCTGTATGCAAGCAAGCATTTCTATTTTTTGATTAATATTCATTTTCTGCTGGGTAACGCTGTTTTGATATGCTTCATGCCTTGCTTGATCTTTTTCTTTATGTTTTTTGAAGCCATGTTGCATTTGTTTTTTAATGTGTTGCATTTGCTCCTGCTGGACTTTTATAGTTTCGTCAATTGTCTTTAAAGCTTCTTGTGAGAGAGCCTTTTTTTGTTTTAGCATTTCTTCTTCCAATTCTTTTCCCATGCGTACAGAAGTTACTGCCAAATATGTATCATATTCATGTTTCAAAAATTTCTTAACTGCTTCAATTTCTTCCGACAGCATATCATATCTTTTTTCTAAAGCAACATCTATATCTGAACTGCCTTCTTCCACCTTAACAGATAGACGACGAAGTTTATTATAGATCGTAATATATAAAACCATCGCCAAAACCACAACTCCCAAAATAATCAAAACAGGCATTTTAAAACCTCCTTAGAAATAAATATTTATTTGGAATTTTATTTTTTATTATACAATTATATATCATTATTCGCTACTAAAATTAATTTTTTTGTTTTAGTTATAAACGACTTATAATATCATCATTATTTTTATCATAATATACTTTGGTCTAAAAATTTAATCTATATTACAATATTATATACTCAAACTATTTCAAAATCATACTTCTATTCATACACTCTGATTTTTATTAAACAATAAAAAAGCAGAGAATCCTTTTGGGGATTTACTGCTTTAGATGACTCCTGTAAGCGACGTTTATTTTTATGACAAGAGGTAAAACTTTTATTGTGTTTATAAAAATAAGAACATATATCTAATAAAAAAGACTTATGATTTTTGTTAGATTTAATATTCACAAATTGCAATATTCATTGATATTTTTGCTTATTCATCTCCTCTTGCCTGCACTGCTCAAATTCATATTCAAACTCGCTTTTTCAATAGGTTATTTTCAAACTATTAAAGCGTATTAGATGTATCATATTTACACATACCCATGATTCTATGCGTTTGCGAAGAAACAAAAAAACTAAATAGCCATTGTTTCAATATAACAGTTCAAGAGACCATAAATAATATGATTGAATCACAATATCTGCTATCCATAAATTTCTCTTATAAAATTCCATAACTTACACTCTTTAATAAAAGCTAAAATATTGCAAAATATATTATATATAAAATATTTTTTATACACAGCATTTTTACAACTATGGAGCAATCGGTTTTCAAACTCTCTAAAAGTCAATCAAAATGTTACACCTCTTCTTGTGAGGAAATCTATTGAAAACATCTGTTTTTCAGTAATGTGTCTAAAATATAACAGCATTGTCTTCTTAATAAAGTTTTTTCAAATAGATACATTACATAGATAAATCTGTTTGTAAAAGATTCTCACTTGATATTTTGTTATACCATTGCAGTCAGTCCATTCATTGATTCTTACTAAAAGAATGTTTCACCTTTTTTATGGAAAACTTTTTTATACTCCCTTTTATTTTTGTTGCAAGTATGTCCTTAACATTATTATGCAATACTTTGTAAGCTAATATTTTTTTCTATTTATAGTACAGATATTAAATGATTTAATTCTTGCAATAGCATTTCATCACTATCATCATTATAAATAAACGTACTATGCATTCCGCTTTCACGCATTTTATCAATCCATTGCAAACATTGACTTCTACTTTTTCCATGTTCAATCATACCCATATAAGCAATTCCCAATTCATTTGCAGTATTGGTTTGAAATACTGCCGGATCATCAGAATTGACACAAAGCATAATATCTTTATAATCACAATTTGGTTGAGATAACTGATATATAGGATGGTCATGTAATGTATCTATATCGCTGATAATCACATTGGAAGAGGGATTTGCTTCTACAATAATTCCTAATCTTGAAATCATATTTTGCATAATATCTTGCAAATCTTTCAATATTGCAATTTCTTGTGGTAAAATTTGATAATGTATCGGCTCATTCATTCTTGTTGCATATTTATGACAGTGATAGGAATAGACAATAAAGTCAGAAATATCTTTATTGAACATATTTGATAAAAATAGACATTCCCTCTTTTCTTTACAATCTTTTTTACAATTAGATTTTTCCAAATATATTTTCCCGCTAAAAAGTTTATTATAACTTTTTAATAACGCATTGATGGAAATATTCTCTGACAAAATATCAGCTTTATCATAATAAATTTTAGCAGTAAGCTGATGTATACATTTTTCTAAATAAAGCAAATCGCTTCCTTTTGACTTTGAGGGAAACTTACTTAACATTTGGTAAGCCCATATATAGTTTTCCAATGCTTCAATTCTTGGTAATATAACGTTTGGATGAATACTGCACCAATCATCAACTATCGTACCTAATGCTAAACCATGACCTATACGATCGCCGGCATGAAATTTTAAATAATGTACTACCTCATACACCCTTCTAAGTCCAGACATAATATGTCTAAAATCTTCTCCTGCATGACATGTAAAACGTAAACTACGAAATTTCCTTTTCTCACAACTTTGAAATGGCTCTGTTTTGCTATCTCTGGCATTTTCAAAAATGTCATAGAAAACCCATGTGGGAACTGCATTTTCTACACTGGCAACGTCTATTCCGATTAGATATCTATCAATTCCTTCATAATTTCTTTCATTTCTAATGTTGCAAAAATTCTCTAATTGAGAACTATATTTTTTATGTATATTTGCATATGCCTGTAAATTACTATCTCCTGAATTGATGCATAAATCCGGGTGCTCTTGATGACTTTTTAAAAAATGAAATATAATGCCAACTCTAGGAAATGGTTTTATGGGTACATAGTGATCTGTTTTTATATCATAATCACAGTAATTTTTATGTAATATATTTCTATATGCACTCAAAAAACATTTGAGTTGTTTTATGAAATAGGATTTCTTTTCAAAAAATGACATTCGAAACTCTACACATCTAATATGCGGCGTTTCTAACTGCGAATTAATCAATCGTTCATAACTTATAATGTTATCTTGTGTATTAATGTTTATGCTTTTATTTTTAGAAACTGAATGATAATATGTCTGAAAATAATCTAATCCCGAAATGGTTTTATCTTGAACCATAAAACTAAAAATTCCATGTTTGATTCTCAAATAATTCAAAAAGCATTTTTTCAGCCAATCTATTTCTTTATCAGTATTATCTTTATCATAAAAAAAACGGAACATTTCAAACAAAAACATTACTTCTGTCATGGGCTGTTTAGATGTTGCTGCCCATTTGCTTTTAAGGTCAGTATTTTGGGTAATGAAGTTTGATAATTTGTATTCCAATTCATAAAAATAATGTTTAATATCTGCTATCTCTTTTTCTTCTGCTAGCATCTTTTGATACAATTTTTTTAAATTATCAGGATAAAGTATTTTTGCAGCAGATAGAAACTCCTCATTTTTTTCAAACTTTGACCATGTACATACTATTAAATACATTCTCAAACAACGGGCAAGTAAATAATAAAATTGTGTAATAATCTTAGAGGGAGCATGTGGACTGATAATATGTATCTGCTTTGTTTTATGTGGTTGACTACTTATTTTTTCAACACACATAAAATCCTCCCATATAGATAAAAAATTTGTGCTAACGCCTATATGAATATGATTTTCGGCTATACCCTTTGATAAAATATTTTCCAAAGACACATCGGTAATTGCAATATTACCATAAAATGATTTTAAAAATTCATCTGAATATCTGTGATCTAATGCAAAAGCTGCAACCAGTATATCCATTGGCAACATTTGCATTAAACTTCTAAACAAATGAATTTTGTTGCCACCTGCAAATCCGCCCAAAACTTTTGAATCCACTTCTGTTTGCCAATACTTGTAAATGATTTGACCATCTAATTTTGATATCATTGATTTTGAAAGTTGTAAAATTCTGCGAAATACAACATAGTATAAATCATTTTGATTTACAATCTCATCTTTTTCATCATTTCGCCAGTTTCTGGGCGATAAATACCACATCTCTAAATATTGATAAATTTGATCATAATTGTCAACAGTATACTTTTTCATAACATATTCAATAGCGGAATCATATATTTTTTTCTTTTCTTTTTGGATTATTCGGCTTGTGTTCAAATCAATAAATTGAGCAGGTATGGCTTTAAAAAAATTTTCAAACGGATCCTCCAATACCAGAGAAATATCAGAAATAGGATATAATAAAGTACTAATAAATCTATTGATTTGCGGATTTATCATCATTTCCACCCTCTTTTTTCTTATTTATGGAAAATATTTCCGGTATTTTATGTATTGTTTCTTTTTCCCTTCCGACCTTTTGTGCAAAATCTTCGATATATTGTTTTTGCATAGTGTCATGATAACTATCTAATGCCCTTTGAACTATATTTGCTGACTCTTCTGCTTCTTCAATAATACTATACAAATCATCGTTATGCTTTGCAATTTGATAACGACAATAACAATGAAACCAAAAAGTATATTCTTTCAGTTTATTCTGCTCTGAATTTTTAAAAATACTGTATACGCATTTCTCAAGTTCGTTTTTTACTGCTCTTGCCTCCTTTTTGCCATACCAAGCTGTAGAATAAATCAATCTATTTAAAATTTGAATACTTGCAATATATTCAAGTGTTGTGATTGTACACTCGTTTTTTGTAGATACGTCATTTGCCGCTTTGTTATCTGAAATTTGATTATTTAAACCTTCATTATTTGCAACTTGACTATTTGCAACTTCCTTTTTCTCCATTATGCATTTTGTAGCAAATAATGGTTTTAAAATATTTTTACATTTGCTTGCTAAAGTATTTCCAACTTCATCATTTGATTTTTCAAACTCATTAAATGCAGATTTAAAATCTTCAGAAAGCATTATCCCATTATTTGAATTTACTATCTGTGTTTCAATTTCATTTATTTTATGTTCAACATATTCTATAATTTTCTTGATATATCTTTCCTCTTCATGATTTTGGCTGTCCATATTCCATAAATTTTTCTCATCAATAGCACATATAATATTCATTTGTTCGTTATCTTTAATACGGGAATCATCGGAAACATACTTTTGCTTAGCTAGTTTTTTAATACGGCACTTTCCTTCCTGTTCTTCCCATATATCTATATATTGACCATATGCATTAAGAAATGGAATTGCATAATTATCATTTCCTGAACCATTAAATAAAGTTATCCAATTTTCACAGCATATTTTTTTAAATTTCGTATCACATAGACTATTTCCCACAGTGGTTTCCTCACAGTTATTTGACTCTGATTCTATAGTATTTATATCTGCACAGTTTTTGAATTTTTCTTTCAATTTATTGTTGTATTCTTTAATTTGTGCTTCCAATTCATTGTTGAATTTATTATTTCCTTTTAAGACGAAATCAATATAATCTTCACAATTAACATTTAAATCAAAATTCAATTCGTTGTTTTGCTTCAAAACACCGCTTAAGCAATAGCATTGATATAAATTAGACGGTTGATGAAAATATTTTGATAAAATTACGGAAAGCAATATATTTTTTTGGTCTTGTTTCAAAAATTTATCTATAAATTCATTCATATTTTTATTGTCTATCAAATATTGTGCAATACTATTTTCATCATCGCCATAAAAATCTTTGAGCGTTTTTACAAAATCAATCGCAAATACTATGTTTTCCTTTTCCGTAGAATTACAATTTAAAAGTGCCACCAACCTTTTTACATCAAATGTTTGAAAATATCGGACTGCTATCGGAAAAGGCAGTTTATAATATGTGCTTAATATTATATTGGCATTATTATAGGTATAATAATAATTATTATTATTATCATCATTAAATTTAGTTGGATATATTTTTTCACGTTGACTTATATCCAAATTCATATTTTTTTCATTGATAAAACCATTTGCACACAGCAAAAATAATACCCTTCGTTTGGCTTGATTATATTGTTCATCCTTATCAATCATTTCTTCTTTTTTAAATAAACGACAAGACCAGTCTAAAAAACAAAAAATTTGAAATGCTATTTTTTCCATTTCTATATCTATTTTTATATTCTTGTCCACTTGAACCACTTGTTTATTTTGCACGTCATTTGGTTCAAATGCTTGCAGTAATGTAATCTCTTTTAACAGCCATACATTAAAATTATCAAACTTTACTGATGAACTGTCCAAATCAACGCCTAATTCGATAAACTGATTAAAAATAATATCTTGAAATTTGCTAAGTGTATAATTTGAGGCAACAATAGATTCAATAGTAAATTTTACACTTGCATAGTGTTCATATGATGTAATGTTTTCTTTTTCTAATTTTTCAAGCAACTGATAAATAGCATGATAACTACTAACTAATCCGCGAGCTGTTGAGTCAAAAAAACAATATAACAAAACGTCTGATTTTCTATTATTTGTTTTTGAGTTGTTATTTTTATCTAAAAAGTAGTGATTCAAAAGAGGTACATAACTATCCAACTGCACCAGTAAATCTGTTAATGTAATCCTAGTATCTTCATCTGAATTAGTACCAATTGATCCGAAATCGCCTCTCATAGAAAGTGTCCAATACAAAATATTATGACGATTATTAGGCGGCATTATTTTTTTTAGATATTCATATGCCAGTTGTTTTTTTCGTTTTAATAAATCCTCCTGTTCTTTTCCATCATATTGGGACATTTCAAAAAGATATGATTTTTCCATAAATTTTGTATCGGGAATCTGTTCTTGGCGTAAAAAATCCAGAGTCAACGCTTCGCCAAATACAGTAATATCACCGGCTAAAATCGTCACAATACGTGGGTGAGATAAATAGCTCAATAAAGTTTTTACGATATCACTACAACGGTTTGTACTTAAATCAATATCATCTATAAATATAAATAACATTGCATTTTGACTATATTCAGCTAATAATTGATCTATAAAATTGCGAAATTTTATTGTAAATTGATTACCGGCCTCAAAAATGGCTGTCATTGTTCTAACATATTCCGAATCTGTAGAAAACTCTCTAACAGAAATTTGCTCATATGGCTGTTGTAAACGAACAAATTCCTCCATAAGCGCTCTATATTCTTTTTCTATAAAATACTTTTCCGGTGGACATAGTGAATTTTTATTTTTTTGATTTTCACATATTTGATTCACTGGTTGTTTAAAAAGACCTAATAAACATCCCATTAAGCTAACATGACTAACCAAATTTTCTGGTACAATAGTCGGTAATAAAATATTTTTTATTTCTTTCAAATCTATTTCCGAACCATTTTCTTTTTTTAAGTACTCATATAAAGTTTTTAAAATAGAACTTTTTCCAGTACCTCTTGATCCCAAAATTGCAAAGTTGTTAATTACTTGCGGATAGGTAAACTCATCTTTTTCATTGTGATTATTTACATATCTTTGGGCATTTTTACGTACCTCTTCAATCTGCTCTTTTAGTTTTTGATATGTAGGCAAAGAAAGTTTAATTTCATTTTCATGAAGTATTCTTGCACCAAAACTAACTGTGTGTTCTTTTTTCATATCCTATACTCCTATCATATTGTTTGATTATGTTAAATTAACATATCTTCCATAAACTTTTAGTTGATATATAGCCATAATTAAAATTTTATACACTTGGTATCCATGGGTTTTTGCAGAACATGAAAAATCTCTGTTATCAATTTACAGATACAACCCTTGTATGTCCAGTAACTTTGATATAACATGTTTATTATGTATTTCATCATTTCTATATACTTTCCGCCATATTCCCTTTTTTGTTATGCATATGACAGTCTGATTTTATTGATTATCGTAAACATTGTGCCATTTCTATCACACCTTCGTCAATACAATATATAAAACCATTAGAATCATCAATGCGACAAGTCTAAAAACATTGTAAATTACCTTTTAACGGTTCAGGTTTTACAATACCCTTATATCCCATTTTTTCCCATATTTTTTATTCACTGATTAATACATTTTAAAACCTTTTTATCCTGTGCTTGCCAATACAAATCATATTATCATAACTTAGTCATTTTTATACTCAATCCATTCATATGTCCTTTTGTTACCTTTAAATCCAAAATAGCTTTTTGTCAATATGGTTGATTTTCTGCACTATAAAAAGGGGGAAAGGAGATTTGAAAAGGTATTTTTTGTTCTCTAATGATAGCTTTTATAAATATAATAAAAGCCGTTATCCTATTTAAGCCTATTTTTTCAAAAATACATTCCGTCTGTTTTTTTTAGATTTTCATTCATACGTATTGTTATACTTGTAGTTACCATATTATCACGTTCTTTTACATATACAATGTATTACATTTCAACAAATATATCAATACATTGTAACAAATATTATTTCATAATAACATTTTTCGATTTATATTTTCTTCTAAAATTAAAAAATCAATTTTACAATTATGCTTTTTTCTCATATTTCTCTTTATTGTAACCATTTTGTTGTTTTAATCATTTCTATATTATTTTTGATTAAAAAGCAAAATCTGATGTATTCTCCCTATATTTCTTTATTTTAACAAAAATAATGTTTCTACATTATTACTTTATTCTAACGTGGTAAAATACCACTTTACATAATAGTGATAAGGTAACAAATTGGCGACTCCATTTTTACTTTTAGTCATTGGCTAATTCGTAAAAAAAGGAATTTACCCTATTTCATATTTCACTACAAACGCTAATTGTCTTATTTGTCATGAAAATCCAATGTACTATCCCTCCTAACACAGCTTAATTTGCACAGTACCCTCTTGGACGGTATCTATTACTTATCACAATTTTACAAAATTTTTTGTAAACAAGCATACACCAACTTCACAAGACTAAATTATTTTTATGTTCTACCACTATAGAAATAGAAATTCTGTACTTTTATACAATCATTTCCCATATATCCTTTTTAAAATAATAATCGGAATTTTCACTTTATTAAAATCCCATTTTACTCCATGTTGTTTTTGTCCATACAATATCTGCCTTCAACTTCCTAATGAAAGGCAGCTTGCTTTGTTTGTCACAACTAACTGATTGATTATGTTTGTTTTAGGGTTGTAACTGCAAAACAGCACTTGAAGTTTTTTGAATCAAATAATTTTATCTGCATTTATTTATAATCCATTAAGCATTGCACAATGTTGGCAAATGGATATATTCTTTTGTATTTTTTGACACACAAAAACACTGTTTTTATCTTACAAAAATAAAAAACAAACAGATAAATATATTATACCAAACATCACAAATACCATGGATTACAAAATTCTGCTTTCAATGGCTATATTTCTCATAAAAGCTCAAAACAACAAATACAAAAGATATAAAAATTCAAACCGTATTCGTCAAATTAGGCACACATACATTAACTACACCAAATCATTACATCCATATTTTACATTGCTATTTCCCTTGCTCAACGATTAGAAAATAAATTAAAATCCATTATAAAAGATGATACAAATCACTTTCAATCATCAATTAAAATGCATTCAAATATCAACATTTTCATCACTTTTGACATGAAACAGAAATAGTTGCTTTTTATTTTAATGAAAATATAATTATTAAAATAAAAAAGTATACTTGTTTTAAAAAAAAAGCTGTAGTATAATGAATTCGTCATAAATGTCGAAATATATACTTTTTTAAAATATTGTTTTAATCTAAATTACTATAATATTGGTAATATTGAAAATGGCACTGCTATTTTCTATTTACATATTTACATATTTTAGAAAGAGGGGTTTTTAGAATGAAAAAATTTTTAGCAGTAATGACTCTTACAATGGCAATGGGTATGGCAACATTGTCTGCACAAGCTGCAACAAACATTACAGTGAATTTAGAGGGCACACCTATTGTTTTTGATGCACAACCAGTTGTAGAAAATGGCACAACATTAGTACCTATGAGAGCAATTTTTGAAGCTGCAAACGCAACAGTACTTTGGGATGATCAAGCAAAAAGAGCTGAAGCGCAAAAAGATGGTAAATCTATTATTTTAACAGCAAATAGTGCTACAGCTATCATTGATGGTAAGGTAGAATCTTTAGAAACAACAGCAAAAATTATTGATGATAGAATGTTTGTTCCAGTTGATTTTGTTGGAGCACAGCTAGAATTAGATGTTGTATGGGACGAAGCAACACAAACAATCTCTTTGACACAAAAAGAAACTGTACCTGCTACACCAATCGAAACTCCTGCCGCTACAGATGATTCTGCTACTACGGACGATTCTGCTACTACAGATGATTCTGCTACTACAGATGATTCTGCTACTACAGATGATTCTGCTACTACAGATGATTCTGCTACTACAGATGATTCTGCTACTACAGATGATTCTGCTACTACAGACGATTCTGCTACTACAGATGATTCTGCTACTACAGATG
>DVLQ01000100.1 GCA_018715395.1 Candidatus Coprocola pullicola
TGTAAAATATTTAGGCTTGAACACCATTATTTTACAACAAGGACGATGCTTTTTGCTTAAGCTTTCATCTCACCCGCAGAGCGGGCGGTTGTGAAAGGCTGCTCCGCAGCCTTTGGTACTAAAGTAATAATCAAAAAAACAGAGAAACCATATTGTTTCTCTGTTTTTTGATATCTTTCCTTTTATTTTTAGACAAATACTGCTATCCTAAAAGATACTTTGTTACAAAATCTTTGATATTGTCTTTTTCACAAATAGTATTATGAAGCACCTTTCTTGTTTCAATTCCTCTGATAGATTCAGGAATGGAAACACCGGAAATTTTTTCCAGTTCTTTCATCAGTGCAAAAGCGTCTTCTTTCTCATTTTTTTTATCTAAAGCTATCATGACGTCTTTTGTAAATTTATAAGGACTTGCAGTAGATACAATTACCATAGCAGTGGTATCTCCCGTTTTGTTTTTATATTTTTCATAAGAAGCATATGCCACTGCTGTATGCGTATCTATAACATATCCTGTTTGATCATATACTTTTTTAATAGCGTCAAAAGTTTCTTTTTCCGTAGCATATTCTCCCGAAATTTCTGCATTTTTTATTTTTTCTGTATCATAACTTCCTTTTGTCTGCAATGCTTGCATCCATTGCTTTGTCTTTTGCTGTCCCGCTATTTGACAAAGAAATCTCTCTAAATTGCTTGAAATTAAAATATCCATAGAAGGAGAAACTGTCACATAAAATGGTCTGTTTTTATTATACACACCTGTTTCAAAAAAATCATATAACACTTTATTGTCATTAGAAGCACAAACAAAATGATTGACAGGTAATCCCATACATTTTGCATAATACCCCGCTAAGATATCTCCAAAATTTCCTGTTGGCACTGTAAAATTCAGTTTGTCGCCAATGCCAATTTCCCCCTGTTGAACCGCTTGCGCATAAGCATAAAAATAATATACAATTTGCGGTACAAGACGTCCAATATTGATAGAATTTGCAGAGGAAAAGAGGTATCCTTTTTCTTCCAGTTTTTTTGCCAAATCTTTATCTGTAAAAATACTTTTTACAGCAGACTGTGCATCGTCAAAATTTCCTTTGATACCCACAACACAGGTGTTTTTTCCTTCTTGTGTTGTCATCTGTAATTTTTGTACTGGACTAACGCCGTCTTCAGGAAAAAATACAATGATTTTTGTACCCTCCACATCTGCAAAACCTTCCAACGCCGCTTTTCCTGTATCACCGGAAGTGGCTGTCAATATCACAATTTCTTTTTCTATGCCATTCTTTTTTGCAGCTATCTTCATAAAATAAGGAAGTATAGACAACGCCATATCTTTAAATGCCAATGTTTTTCCATGAAATAATTCCAAAAACAATGCGTCTGCTTTTTTTACGAGAGGTACAATTTTTTTTGTATCAAATTTTGTATCATAAGCATTTACAATACAGTATTTCAATTCTTCTTCTGTAAAATCGTTTAAATATAATTTTAATATTTCATAAGCCAACCCTTGATAATCCATTTCCACTAGTTCTTGTAATGGTTTATCTATTTTAGGAATTTCATTTGGCACAAAAAGTCCCCCATCTGAGCAAATCCCTTTTAATATAGCTTGTGATGCTGTTGCTGAAATGCTCTCATCTCTTGTTCCAATATAATGCATAGCTATTTCCTCCCTTTCTTCTTTTGTCCTAAAACACTATTTCTCTAATAAAATCCAAACCTTGTAAATAAATTTTTACAACTTCTTCATAAAAGTCAATCTTTTTTTACAAAAATCATTTGAGAATGTTTAAAACCATTTATTGAAATCATAAATTTCAATAAAGATATATTTTTTCTTTTTCTATGTCACAGTTATGTCTTTTTTTTATGAACATTTCTAATGGTCTTCTTTTTTACAGGTGATTTTTTTTCTGCCTTTTTATTTTTCGGAACAAAAAACTTTTCAGAACTTTTTGTTTTAGAACGATCTGTTTTTGCTCCTATCCATTTTTCATTGCCGGCAGGCGGTCTGGGTCGTATCAGGCAATGTCTGTCGTATCCTATTAAATCCTCTCTGTGGGCTTTTTTCAATGCTTCCAAAACCAAATGATAATTCTGAGGGGCTCTATATTGCATCAAAGCTCTTTGCATGGCTTTTTCATGGGGTGTTTTGGGCACATAAACTTTTTGCATTGTTCTGGGGTCCAATTCTGTGTAATACATCGCTGTAGAAAGAGTCCCAGGCGTTGGATAAAAATCTTGCACCTGCTCAGGCTGATGACCGATATCTCTTAAATATTCTGCTAATTCAATAGCCGCCTGTAAATCGCTTCCTGGATGACTGCTCATTAAATAAGGCACTAAATATTGTTCTTTTGCAATTTCTCTATTAATTTCATAATACCTTTTTACAAATTTATCATAAACTTCTTTTGTAGGCTTTCCCATTTTTGCCAGCACTTTAGAAGAAATATGTTCAGGGGCTACTTTTAGCTGTCCACTTATATGATGTTGGCAAAGTTCATAAAAAAATGTTTCATCTTTGTCATATATCAAATAATCATATCGTATTCCCGAGCGTATAAACACTTTTTTTACCTTTGGCACTTCCCTCAATTTTCTTAAGAGTTTGATATAATCTTTGTGATCTACTTTCAGTTGTTGACATTTCTCCGGCCATAAACATTGTTTCTTTTTGCAGGCTCCCTTTGTCAATTGTTTGTCGCAGGCGGCGGCTCTAAAATTTGCCGTAGGTCCTCCCACATCATGAATATATCCTTTAAAATCAGGCTCCCAAGCCATTTTTTCAGCTTCCTGTACAATAGAAGTATGGCTTCTTGCCGTTACAACGCGCCCTTGATGAAAAGCCAATGCACAAAAATTGCAATTTCCAAAACAGCCTCTATTACTGATTAAGCTAAACTTTACTTCTTCAATCGCCGGAACACCCCCTGCTTTTTCATACATAGGATGATAGGTTCTCATATAGTTAAGAGAATATACTTTATCTAATTCAGAAGTCTGCAAAGGCGGTGAAGGTGGATTTTGCACCACAATCCATTCATCATATCTTTCTACCAGCGTTTTTGCTGTAATTGCATCTGTATTTTCATATTGTATCAAAAAACTTTCTGCAAATTTTTTTTTGGATTTTACCACATCATTGTAATCTGGCAGTGTAATAAAATCATATGGTCTGTTTTCATCTTTTGTTTTGTATACAGAACCTCTTATAAAAGTAATCTCTTCTATAGCAATACCACTGTCTAGAGCTTCTGCCAATTCTATAATTTGATGTTCTCCCATACCATATAACACTAAATCTGCTCCTGAATCTAATAGTATAGACCGTCTTACTTTATTATCCCAATAATCATAATGGGATAATCTTCTTAAACTAGCTTCAATTCCACCTAATATGATAGGCGTTTTTTTATAAATCTCTCTTAATTTGTTTCCATAGACAATATCTGCTCTGTCAGGACGCAGTCCTGCTTGCCCTCCTGGGGAATAAGCATCTTTTTGCCTTCTTTTTTTTGCCACGCTATAATGATTGACCATAGAATCAATATTCCCGCTGCTTACCAAAAAAGCTAATCTTGGCTGTCCCAGTTTCATAAAATCTTCTTTTTTATTCCAATTGGGCTGTGATATGATACCTACTTTATATCCCCTGCTTTCCAGTGTTCTGCAAATAATTGCCGCTCCAAAAGAAGGATGATCCACATAGGCGTCGCCGCAAATATAAATAAAATCCAGCTGTTTCCAGCCTCTTTGTTTTACTTCTTCCATTGTTACAGGTAAAAAAGGCATATAGTTCCTCTCTTTTCAAAATGATTTATTCCCATTTCCAACTAACGGCATATTTATTTTTCAGCCGTCCTTTTTGTACTTTTCCCCACCCCAAAGGATAACCATCTACACAAACAAGATGCCAGCCTTCTTTTTGTTGGGGTATTTCTATGGTTTCTCCTTTTAAATATCGCACTACATTTTGTTCTTCCAATGAAAAATTAATCACATTTTTTACATCTTTTTTTGTCAATGCCATAGCAAAAGCTTGAGATGGCTCAAAACGATTTTTTTTAAACGTTCCCAGTAATAATCCGCTTCTAAGCACTCTAAGCCCCTTTAACAAAGGTACTCCTTTTGGCAGATAGCATAAATCATCTCCATATATTTTATAAATTCCTTCTGTTTTTTTCCAGTTTTTTTGCAGAATTTCTTTTTCAAAATCATGAAAAAAGCAGATTCTTTTATCTATATCTTCTCTTTCTTGTTCTAAAATATCATATCTTTTTTCGCCTCTTTTTTGAAGCAATGCCAAAAAATGGCCTTCTCCTTTTATTTTGTGGGGAAACAATCGACCACAATGTTTCAGTTCTTCTTTTGCATTTTCCAGCCATTCCGGTCTGCCTCTGTCAAATCCTAACAAATGATCCAAAGGCACTATAAAAAACTCACTATGTTTTTCTAAAAATTGTTGTATCATGCCTTCATTTTCTTCCGGAGAAAATGTGCAAGTAGAATATAAAAGCATACCGCCATTTTTTAGCATAGTTGCCGAATGTTCCAATATATTTCTCTGCTGCTGTATACAAAAATCAATCAGCTTTTGATTCCAGCTTTTTATCATATCCGGCTCTTTACGAAACATACCTTCTCCGGAGCAAGGCGCGTCTATCAGTATTTTATCAAAATAACAGGGAAAGCTTTTAGAAAGCTTTTCCGGTGTTTCACTCATTACAATACTATTTGTAATACCAAACAATTCTATATTTTTTAAAAGCGCCTTTGTTCTGCCGGGGCTAATATCGTTTGCCACCAATACGCCTGTTTGCTCCAATTTTGCACCTAGATGTGTACTTTTTCCTCCAGGCGCAGCACAAATATCCAAAACATAATCTCCCTTATCTACAGGTAATACTGCTGCTGGAGCCATCGCGCTTGGTTCTTGTATATAATATAATCCTGCATAATAATACGGATGTTTTGCAGGGCGGGCTTCTCCTTGAGAATAAACTCCTTCTTGACACCACTTTACCTCTTGTGTATCAAAAATATTTTTGTTCAAAAATTCCTGTTTTGTCCATTTTAGTGTATTGATACGTAAACCCGCTTGTTTTCCCTCTGAAAACGAATCTAAATATTGTTGATATTCCTTTTCCCCAAAAAGGCGTTTCATTTTTTCTGTATATTCTTTTGGTAAATTCATTTTTAATCCTTCCATTTTATGATAATATAAAATCATAAATTTAACTGCCAAACGGCTTGCTTTATATGATACCAAAAAAATGAATAAATTACAATTCTTTTCAGGCTGTCAATTCACTTTGTAATATGAGAAAAATTTTAAAAAATAAAACATTTCTTAAATAGAGATTCTTTTTCATAAAAAGCGAATTGGCTGGGTCTTTTTCATTAAGCAAAAAAATTGTAATCTTTTTTCTAATTTCTCTAAAAAATCAAAATTTCTACTTTACAAAAATCATATTCTCTTATACCATATACAAAGCATAATCATTGGATTGTATTAACTTAACATAAAAATATAGAAAAGACTTTTAAAAATACAATCATAAAAAAGAACATACAAATAAAAGCGAACACCTAAAAAAATTTTTTTAAAATAAAAACCGGCGTTTTGTTTGTTCTTGAGAGCATACAACACATACAACAGAAGCAGGTGCTTGTCTAGATAAAGAAAAATGACTATGAATAAAATGAGCATAGAACCGAAAATGAGAAGTCATATCCAAAGCAGATTTAAAACAATGAAATCCTTTTTTCGTTTTGTATCAAGCTTTAAAAGTTTTATAAAAAGATTCTATTACATGATTACTAACATCATCATGAAAGGAACTGTAACCATGATGTTTTATTTGGGATAGGCAAGCATAAGTGATATATGATAAGTATCAATACCAATACTTTATCAGTTACTGGAACAACCGGACGTTTTGCTCCGGCAATGCCAAGCTTCCTCTCATAACAAAACGGAAACAGTATTATGAGACTTTGTAACTGGCATCATAGTCAGTGATGTCTTTGAGAAAAATATGTCAACTGATATTGACAATATCAATCTGTAACAATGGTAAGAGAAACTGCATTTGTGATGTTGTATGACTTTTTTAAGAGGGTGAGAACAGTATTGCTATCTCTTGTACTAGACAAGCCAAAAGCAATCACAACCTTTGTTTCAGAATCTAACGATATCCAAAGATAATGCTACTGTTCTTTGATTTTAATATCAGTTTCATCGGTGTACAGGTCGGCTTTTTGCAGAAGGAAACAAGAAACGATTCTAAAAAAATCAGAAAAATGACAAATCCAACGATAAATAGAAACATGAGAAACACCAACAGACATATGCTTGTTCCATAAGCTTTGCATCTGCCTAAGAGTGCAGTAAGTTTCAAAGTAAAGCGTAAGAGCATATAAAATAACATTTGGTGCAAAACGAAATCTTTTAAAAGAAGCCTTGGTAAATGCAGAAAACTTCTTTATTATAAAAGTTTAAGCTCGATTTTATTATGAGTATCCCTGTCTATACTGCTGGTATAGTCAAAATTATTTTCATTTGTTTGGTTTAGCAAAAAGTTTTCCAAAACTGGCACTTTAATGGAATGTTCAGACAGAATGATACTTAAAATGAATAGAAGAGTCCTATTTTTGCCAATCAAAAGTATTTCTGCCACAATTAGTGCATTTGGAATATCCCTTTATTAAGAAGGTTTTATTCGATTTAGTTATAAAGTAAAATGATGGTAACATTTGTGACAAATATATTTTTGACATCCGTATTTATCTTTTCTATAACGCCAAAAAGAATGAGAAAAGCAATGAGAACAGGAAATAGCAAAATTTTTAAAAGTAATGATTATATTTATGGATAGTAATAGCTCCTTTCTGGAAGAAACAGCGTTTTAGTTCATTTCATTGTACTTTCAATAAAGCGATGTTGTCTATATCATCTTAACATAACAGAATCAAGCATTGAAAAAGGAGGAAAAAAATGGGGAAAATTCATTGGAAACCGGGCACTGTTGTTTATCCTGTTCCTGTTGTAATGGTTTCTTGCGGCAATATAGAACAGCAAAAAAATATTGTGACAGTTGCATGGACAGGCACTATTAACACAGTGCCACCTATGACATACATTTCATTAAGACCTTCCAGATATTCTTATGATATCATCAAAAAATCCGGAGAGTTTGTCATTAATCTGGTATCTAAAAATCTAGCATTTGCCTGTGATTATTGTGGGGTGAAAAGCGGTCATGATATAGATAAATTTCAACAAATGAATTTAACCGCCGTAAAAGGAGAAAAAATTTCAGCTCCTATTATTTATGAAAGTCCTGTCAATATCGAATGTTGTGTCAAAAATATTCTCTCTCTTGGCACACATGATATGTTTCTGGCTGAAGTAGTCAATGTTTCTGTCACAGACGCTTATTTAGATAAAAATGGGAAATTCCATTTTGATAAAACAAATCCTGTTTGCTATTCTCATGGCAGTTATTATACACTGGGGGAGAGGCTTGGAGGATTTGGCTATTCTGTCAAAAAGAAAAAAAAGAAGGGTAAAAGAAAATGAGGAGGGTTATCAAATGTTGCAGGTTACAGATGTTTGTATCATTAGCGCAGACAAAAGCGATAATAACTGGGAAATAGAAGGTGAAGTTTTCTTTGATGAAGATTTAGATACTGCCTTTACAGCTACTTATATCAATGAAGAAGATGAGTTTGAAAATCTTTCATTGGAATTGGACATCACCGACTATGATGAACAAATTTTAAAAAATAAGATTCTTCAAGCCCTTTGCGAATATGAAGAATCATAATTTATAAAACTACAAATATTTTATAAAATTTTTTAAATATAATATAATAAATCTAAAATCTTCATCACAAAAAAGATATGACAAAATCATATCAACAAATACTATTTTGTGAACAAAAGCAAACAAAAAAGTTCTACAGTATATTTATATGGTTAAAAAATACCGGCGATTGCACTGATAGCAATCTTGCTTGACAAACAACAAAAAAGGAGTTTACTACATAAGCTCCTTTTTTTAATGATTCAATTTCTGTTTATATTATAAGATATTTCATTTTCCAACATTTTTTAAACTTCTCTTTATTCTTTTTATTAAATCATAAACATTTACCTGGTTCGTAAGCAGTTTTTCATAATAAAATTCTTCGTGTTTTGACTTATATGTAGAACATATTAACATACTTGACTACTGACTGCTTTTAACATCTTTTAAAGTAAATTGGTACTGCTTTTCTATCCTTGCAGCATTTTGTGTCTATACTAATATCATAAAATTCTTGATTTTAGTGTTTATTCTCTTTAAAATTGTTTCTATATTATCACATCTTCATTTTTGCTATTCATAAAATATATCAAATGAATATTCAAGTTTTGGAAATATTTATATTTTTTATTATTTCTTTGCTGTTAATAGACCATCATTGTATTATATTCATAAAAGAAATACCCCTAAACAGGAGAATACAGACTGTCAAAAAATTTCTTTTTATTGCAAGAAAAGTCCTCCAAACGCAATCCATAGACAGAATTTATTTCCACCAAGGAAACGCCCGTATTTCAAGGCTTTATCAAAGATAAAGCTTGTACGAAGGAATAGAACTTTGTTCACTAATCAAAATCATCAGTAAACTAGTAGTTTGAATAACCCCTAGAAGGGGTATTACATACTTATTCCCTAAAAGAGAATACTGAAAATTTGGCATCGCATTACAACTATAAACAGACACTAAAAGTGGCTGTCTGTTTTGCCTTATTCATCTCCGCTACCTGTAAACAGGTCTGTGTACTCTTTCTGCTGCATCCTCTTTTTCCAACTGATTTTTATATATTCTTTTATGGCTTTTTCATTTCGTTCTACTGTATCTACAAAATATCTCCTCGCCCAAAAGTTTCTTCTCCCATATTTATATTTCAAATTAGCATATCTGTCAAATGTCATCAGTGCACTCTTACTCTTGAGAACCCCTATAAACTGTACTACAATATGGCGTTATACTGACTAATATATGGATATAATCTAAACATATTTTTGTCTTAATCATCTCAACCTTTTTTATTGGCATAATTTTCTAATGATTTGTACTATATCCATTCTTCATTGTTTGTATATTACTTTTCTTTTATATTTTGGTGCAAGTACTATATGATATTAGCGTTTATATTTGAAATGTGCAGTACTTTTTATTTCATTTTTCATATAAAAAATCTCCTAATTTTTTTTAGCAATACAGTCGCCAAACCTTTCATTCTAAAACTATCATTAGGAGATTTTATATGTTAAAGTATTTTATTTACCCTAGTAAAACTAGGGATTTTGTTGAGCTAAAGCCCCCATTAAAACTTGAAAAAGCCCGAATGGGCTTTTCTCTGTAAACGGGAGAATATTATGTATCATTATTTTAATTTGAGCCAGTTTGCAATCACAATTTTTTGTACTTCAGAAGTACCTTCATAAATTTCTGTAATTTTAGCATCACGCATCATTCTTTCAGCAGGATATTCTCTTGTATATCCATAACCGCCATAAAGCTGTAAGCATCTTCTTGTCACATCGCTTGCGGTTGTTGCCGCATAATATTTTGCCATGGAAGAAAGATGTCCATATGGTCTGTGAGCGTCTTTTTCACAAGCCGCCTCATAAACCAAAAGCCTTGCTGCTTCTGTTTTTGTTGCCATATCAGCCAATTCAAACTGTGTATTTTGGAACTGACCAATTTTTTTGCCAAACTGTTTTCTTTCCATAACATATTTGATACATTCGTCAATAGCTCCTTCTGCAATACCAAGGGCTTGAGAAGCAATTCCAATACGTCCGGAATCTAATGTCTGCATAGCAATTTTAAAACCCTGTCCTTCTTTTCCCAAAAGATTTTCTTTTGGAATACGGCAGTTTTCAAATATCAGTTCACAAGTTGCAGAACCTCTGATACCCATTTTTCTTTCTTTTTTGCCAATAGAAAAACCAGGTGTGCCTTCTTCTACAATAAATGCGGAAATGCCTCTTGTACCCTTTGATACATCTGTCATGGCAATAATGACATATACTTGTGCATACCCTGCATTTGTAATGAATATTTTTGTACCATTTAATACATATTCATCTCCATCTAAAACAGCCTTTGTCTGCTGCATAGAAGCATCTGTACCTGCGCTTGGCTCTGTCAAACCAAAAGCGCCTAATTTTTCTCCTTTTGCTAATGGAACCAGATATTTTTGTTTTTGTGCTTCAGTACCAAACTGGAAGATAGGCTGACAACATAATGAAGTGTGCGCAGATACAATAACTGCTGTTGTAGCACAAACCTTTCCTAATTCCTCTACTGCCATAGAATAAGCTAAATTGTCGGCGCCAGAACCGCCATATTCCTTTGGAAAAGGAATACCCATAAAACCGTATTTTGCCAGTTTTTCCACAGTTTCTACAGGAAAACGTTCTTCTTCATCAATTTCTTCTGCCAAAGGCTTCACTTCTGTTTCAGCAAATTTTCTGTATAAATCTCTTAGCAATAGATGTTGTTTTGATAAACTAAAATCCATAAAAATTATCCTCCTTATCATTATTCAAACAAAGCTTCTTCAGAAGCATAAAACAGGGAAATCAGACTTCAATTTATTTATACTGCTACAGAAAATCGTTTTCCCTTGTGAATCTATTCACATTATACATGAATTACACAAAAATTTCCATAATGTTTTAAAAAAAATGCAATTAAATTTATATTTTATTTATTATAGTTAGCAATATTATTATAATTATATTATGATATTTCATATTCTTTTTGTAAATATTTCTACAAATTCTTTTTTATTAAATTTTGAGTAAAAATAGGTCTATATAAGAGTTTTCCCTTTATCCGTGTACTTTCAAACAATGTAATAGACTCTACAAGTATCTCCCTTTGTTCTACAACAACATTTTTTTCCATCTGTAAAAAACAACCGTAAGGTACCGCCTCTCTTACCAATGTAATATGAGGGCGCAATGGTTTTTTCTCTCTGGCAAATCCTTGTTTAGATAAATTCCTTTCCAACACTTCATATAAATGAAAAATCTCTTTATTTTCTTCTACACCAACCCAAATAATCCCTCTTTCTTCTCTTCTGAAAATACCGATTTTATTTAATTTTAATGCAAATGCTCTCTTTTTTTGCGCCGTTTCATACACCGCTTGTTTTAGACCATCCAAGTCATATTTTGTGGTTTCTCCTAAAAAATGTAATGTCATATGGAAATTTTGTTTTTCTGTAAAATTTCCTCTTTTACAGTTTTTTTGACACTGTTGTTGTATCTGTGCCAAAATTTCTTTCATTTCTTCTGACATACTAATTCCAATAAATGTTCTCAAGTTTTTCTTCCTTTCTGTTTCATTTGTTTTCATTTTGTCAAAAAAATTTATGCTAAACACAAACTGATAAAGACAAGACATTTACATAAAGATATACTTTCGTACACTGCTTCACAAATTAAAATATTGCATAAAATTTCTCATTTTTCATTCCACATTGATGGTTGTTTATTTGATTTTTTGTTTTTTCTTTCAAAACCGGAATGGACAAAAAAGCTATTTTAGAGCTTTCCCATACTGATTATGATGCAACAAAAACAAACCCAGCTATCAGCAAAAGACTGTAAAATACACCATTGATATTACCATCAACTGTTAAGACTCATGCAGCCAGTCGATTCCTGGATAGAGTTTTCCCGTTCGAATAAAATATTCCACTGCTTTTACACCAGCGTCCATATCTGTTATGGCATGGATTTTGGGAATTGGAGATTGTCCCCCGCTCTGAAGCTCCGTCCATACGCTCTTATCAGAATAATTCCACTTACCTACTTGGTCAGCAGTATCAGCATAAGCCGAATTATAAGTATAATAGTTATGGAATTCCCCGTCACGGTCAAAAGAACAACCAAGTGATAGCCATTCCCCATCGGAAAGCACTTCCATAAAGTCACATTCAGCATCAGGATCTAAAAGCAGATAGATGTTAATTCCTTTGGAAATTTCTTTTAATATGCCTGCAATCAACTCCGGTGTAATTTCAGATTCATTGTATGTACCACCATATGGATAATACTCGATATGTTTTACCACAACCGCGTTTTGATCAAAAGACGGAATTTCCCCTTGTTTCGAAATAATTTCACTATTCATATTTTTCTCCTTTTCTATTTTCAAATTTGGATTTGTTTGGCTCTACTTTTATTTCTCTACCATATGATTGAATTTTTGAGTAATTTTAATCTCTCTGCAATTTTTTTGAACCACTTTTTTCCGTGTTCACCAGTTTACTAAAGCCCTTTACAAATAAATAGCAAAACCACTTTTTCCATATTGCTATGCAGCAACAACAAAGCTCAACAAAAAATTGATAAAAAAATTGTCGTATTGTAAGAGAAACAGACAACAAAAAAATAACAAAACGGCATAGCCAAAAATAACTATACCGTTTGTAGGAAAACTACTTTTTTATTGTGAACACATCTTACAAAAATCTTTTTTTATTTTCCTACTACTTTCATAGCTGTTTCTACCACATTTTCTACTGTAAAACCATAATCTTCAAATAATATATTGGCTGGAGCAGAAGCGCCAAAACCATTTATACCAATTACAACACCATCTAAACCAACATATTGATGCCAACCAAAAGGAGAGGCAGCTTCCACAGCCACTCTTTTTCTGACTGCATTTGGTAATATGCTTTGTTTATATTCCTCTGACTGTTCTTCAAAAAGTTCAAAACTTGGCATACTGATGACGCGAGCCTTTACCCCTTTTTCAGCCAAAATATCGTATGCTTTATAGATTAGTTCCACTTCTGAGCCACTTGCTAAAAGCAATATATCCGGCGTACCTTCACAATCTTTTAATATATATGCTCCCTTTAATGCCTCTTTTCCTGTACCTTCTAATAATGGAAGATTTTGTCTTGTCAATACAAGGGCAGTAGGAGATGTATTTCTTGTCAGAGCAGCCAACCATCCTGCAGCAGTTTCTCTTGTGTCACAAGGACGAAATACTGTATAATTTGGCATACTCCTCAGTGCTGCCAAATGTTCAATAGGCTGATGAGTGGGTCCATCCTCTCCAACGCCAATACTGTCATGGGTCATAATGCTGATAACAGGCAACTCCATCAATGCTTGCATCCTAAGCCCGGCTTTCATATAATCGCTAAATACAAAAAAGCCTGCAATATAAGGTCTTAATCCTCCATGAAGTGCCATTGCATTTGCCATTGCCGTCATAGCAAATTCTCTGATACCAAAATGAATGTTAGAACCCTCCGGCGTTTGTACGGAATAATATGCTCTGTCTTTCATAACAGATTTATTGGAAGGAGCTAAGTCCGCAGAACCGCCAAAAAGGTTTGGTATGACTTTCGAAAGCTTTTGCAGTACTTGTTCAGAAGACGCTCTTGTAGCAATATTTCCTTCGTACTGCCAATACGCTTCATCATTGAGTAAATCAACAGACAATTCTTTACTGTGCCAAATCTCCCATTGTTTAGCCAATTGAGGATTTTCTTTTTTATATTCTTCAAAAAGTCCGTTCCATTGTTGTTCTTTTTTTGCAAATTCAGCCTGCAATGTTTTCATATATTCCGCTACATCTACCGGTACAGCAAATGCTTCTGTTTCCGACCAGCCAAGTGTTTGTTTTGCGGCTTTTAATTCTTCTTCCCCCAAAGGTTCTCCATGAGCCGATGCTTTTCCTTGTTTATTAGGCGCGCCATAGCCAATAATGGTATTTATTTTGATAATAGAAGGTTTTGTTGTTTCTGCTTTTGCCAATGCAATGGCTTTTTCAATAGCGTCTGCATCATTGCCCTCTTTCACTTCTTGTGTATGCCAGCCATAGGCTTCAAAACGTTTTAATACATCTTCTGTAAAAGTAGTTTGTGTATCTCCTTCAATGGTAATATTATTGGAATCATAAAGCAATATCAACTTACTTAATCCCATTGTCGCCGCCAAAGACGCGGCTTCTGCAGCTACGCCTTCCATCAAACAGCCATCACCACAAAGTACAAATGTATAATGGTCTACGATTTTATGCTTTTCTGTATTAAATTTTGCCGCCAAATGTTTTTCAGCCAGTGCAAAGCCAACTGCATTTGCCACTCCTTGTCCCAAAGGTCCCGTTGTCACTTCCACTCCCTTGGTATGTTTATATTCCGGGTGACCGGGCGTTAAAGAATTTCTTTGACGAAATTGTTTTAAATCCTCTATTGTCAAGCCATATCCAAACAAATGCAATAAAGAATACAGCATAGCAGAGCCATGCCCTGCCGAAAGTACAAATCTGTCTCTGTCTGCCCAGTCTGGATTTGCCGGGTTATGTTTCATTTGTTTTGCCCAAAGGGTATAAGCTGCCGGCGCCGCTCCCATAGGCAGTCCGGGATGTCCGCTTTTTGCTTTTTGTATTGCGTCAGCTGAAAGAAAACGAATTGTGTTAATAGATAATTGGTCAATATGATTCATGCAATATTTCTCCTCCTATAATATAGATAGACACTTCACTTTTTAAAATCAGTGAAATTTTTACTTGATATCAATAGTATATCACAATAGATTATATTTTTATCAGTTCTTTAAAACCAATGAGGTTGTAATGACATTACTTTTTAGGCACAGTTTGCCAATCCTTCAAAAATCTTTCAATGCCAATATCTGTCAAAGGGTGCTTTGCCATTTGTATGATGACATTATAAGGAATGGTTGCAATATGACAGCCTAAACGAGCCGCATCAATAACATGAAGAGGATTTCTAACACTGGCTGCAATAATTTCAGTATCTATACCATGAACATCAAAAATCTCTACAATTTCCTCAATCAAATTCATGCCTTCTGTACCAACATCATCTAATCTTCCAAGAAAAGGACTCACATAGGTTGCACCAGCTCTTGCTGCCAGTAAAGCTTGTGTTGCAGAAAAAATCAATGTTACATTTGTTTTGATACCTTCTGCTTTTAAAATTTTTACTGCTTTTAATCCTTCCAATGTCATAGGAATTTTGATTACAATATTTTTATGTATTTTTGCTAATTCTCTTGCCTCTTTTACCATGCCTTCATGCTCTAAGCTAATGACTTCTGCGCTAATAGGACCATCTACAATGGTTGTAATTTCTTTTACAACCTCTACAAAATCTCTTCCTTCTTTTGCAATCAAAGAAGGATTTGTCGTTACCCCACAGATAACTCCCAAATCATTTGCTTCTCTAATATGCTCTACATTGGCAGTATCAATAAAAATTTTCATTGGTTTGTCGTCCTTTCTTTTACATTTTTTATAATATTATTTCTTCTTTTGTCTATTTTAAAACATATTTCTTACAAAAGCAATCCTTATAGTAAAAAACCACTCTTGTGACTTTTGTTGTATAAAAAATCTTATTCATCTAAAAAACTGCTTTCATAAATTATCTGTATTCTTTTTTTAACATCACAAATGATTCTCAAAAACCCTTTTATTATCACTAAAATTAGCTAATACTAAAAATAATGTCTTAAAGTACAAGTCACTTTAAAAATACTCAAAATACGGTATTTTATTTTTCTATTTAAAAAAACTGAAAAAATTACTCCCCTTGACAGCCTCATTTAAAATCGCTTCATCTAATCATAACCATGTCTAAAAACGAGATTTACTCCATTATAAATAGCTGGCTTTCACTTCCTTCAAGCCCTGGGGGTAGGAGGAGATACCGCCCAGTCTTTCTATGCTTTTTGTTTCGATGATATTGGATTTGGTATTGTTTATATATTGCTGTATTCAGTTCAAATGTACTTACATAGCACCTGCCTAGAAATTTCTATTTCTAAATTTGCATGTTCATTGAATATCATCTTTGTACTTTTATACCATAAATTATGATACACTCCTTTTTGGCGATATCTCTACCAAAATATGGACACAAACATACGCCTTCTATCATTTCTATTTCCTTTTATTTGTATAAATCTTTTATTCTCTTTTGGATATCTTCACGTAATTGAGAATAAGTGATTTTCCTTCTGTACTTTAGAGTAAAAACGATAAAATACTTACATATCTATTTTGTATGTGATAAGCTGTCTGCCATAAAACAACATCCTTTTTTTGCAAAATAGCTAAGGCTTGAACCTCCTTATGTTACATCAACAATCCTTCTTTTGCTTAAGCTTTTATCTCATCCTCACAGTGGTCAGTTGTCAAAGTCTGCTATGCAAACAAAAAATGACCTTTTTCATCCCTTATACATTAAGAACAATCATACCTGCCTACTTGCAGCAATATTATCCAAACTGTTCTTTTGGAGATTTCTTTAGGGCTTAGAAAAAGTGAAATTTGCACCTTAAAATGGGAAAATACAAAATTTTTTAATAAAA
>DVLQ01000101.1 GCA_018715395.1 Candidatus Coprocola pullicola
ATACCATTGCAATAGTTTTTAGTTGATACGCACCTCTTTTCCGGCAATATCTATCATCTGATTGATTGTAATCTGGCTGGTTTTGCATTTAAACAATATCTCCTCTTTTGCTACAAAGAAAATCTGCTCTCTCGCCCATATTTGATAAAGGAGGCTTTCCTTCTGAAAGCCCCCTTGCAATTTATTTTTATATCTGTATATCAGATATTTACTATCAATTTATTTCATTATCTTTTCATTTTAATATAAATTATGAAAAAACTCATCAAAACTATTTGCTAAAAAAATTAAACTATCCATTTTCTCATCACTATACATATCATGAATTAAAAAATATATTTTTCCTACATAAATTCCTGAAATTCCCAAACAAATTTGATTTCCGCTAGGATCATCTGCGATTGGTATAAATTCTTTTGGTATGATATCTTCCAAATAGTCCAAATATTGCGCAATATTATCATATTCATTATTTACACCATAAAACACATTTACTATATCTTCCCTTTGTTCCTCAGATATTTTAAATAAAGAAAATTCAGGATATCCACCATTATATTTTAATAAAAAATTTTTATACTGTATTGGTAATATAATATTATATTTTTCTTCCAATTCTTTTATTGATTCAATTTCTAATTTTTTATTACTTTTTATTATTTTATTCATGCTTATTCTCCTTTTAATTTTCCATTTATTTTTGACTCTCCACCAATATGCGTAAATTCTGAATGAATCTCTTTTTTGACTAAAATCATCGTTTCTCCATCTTCTAAATGATGCCATGTATAACCTGTTGGGGGTTTATACATATCGATAATGGGTGGTGTTGAATTTTTATTAAGTCCAGCAGCAATATTTGCAGCCTTATAATCAGCTAACCGATTAGTTGGTACAGCTACCTTTATTTTAACTGGAGGAACATCTGGATGTATATATTTTGTAAAATCAGGATAACCATTTACATACTTTACTGCAATTCCATTTTTATTAACATATGTCCATGTATCATTTTTATCCATTTTTTAGGTATAGGTGAATTCATAGGTTTTGTTTTCAAAACTTCTTTCGTTAAATTTGATAATTCTAATTTTTTTCCATAAGTAGTTTCTATATTTAAATTCTCTTGTATATTTTTTATTTCTGTTTCCTTCACTTCACCACTAGTTTCCACCCCAGAGCCAGTCTTTTGGCCATTATCTTCTCTTGTTACTTTTCTGCCCTCTGTTTCATCAGATGAATTTTTCTCTTTTGATGTATTTTCTCCTTCCGTTTTATCTTTCTCATTCGTTGTTTTTTTATCATTTCCCGATTCATTGGCGGGCTTTTGATTCTCTCCTCCTTCCGTTTTGTCTGTTTTTGAGGTGTTTGGCGTATTTTTTCTATCTGGCGTATTGTCTGCAACCTTTTCGGCTCCTTTTACGCCTTCTACTACCGGCATTCCTTTTACTGCATCTTTTATGAAACTGTTTTTAGCTTGTTGTGCAACGTCTTTCCCATCCGGCAATGCTTTTGTTGTTCTCAGCTTGACAACTTTTCCCTTTATCTTTATTACGGAGTGTCTAATATAAGTTATTCAACTTTTGGTAAAGTGTACAAGTTAAAGGCTGAGATGACAAAAAACACCTCAGCCATAGACCATTGCGTAGCAAAGCTAGTCAAAAAAACATTACTTTAGCATATAATACACAACATTAAAATGTTATATATGCATCATTATCATAATAGTATAAAAAAGCTTCCATTAAATCTTCTCCAGAACAATCATTCTTTTGTTCATAAGCATTTTTATAAATTGCTTGTATAGTTTGTATGCTTAATGTATATATTAATTTTTTTTCCTTAGCGATTTTTGGCACATCCTCCCCATAGTCCTCTACATCATCCGGATCTAAAATCATACACTTTGTTTTCAAGTTCCATATTTCATTTTCTGGCAAAAATAATGCGTCGGACCAATTAAATTCTTTAATATGTTCTAATACATATACTAATTCTAATATTTCATCCATTTCCACTCTCTCCTTAAACTATTTTCTTCTAGTTCTTCCTCCACCCCAGTTCTCCATTCCTCCTTTGCCTTGTGGATGTAAAATTGATTGAATATTACCTTTTGCAGTATGTTGTTCTATTGGAATTAATTGTAAAATGCCTTTGCGTGTTGCTTCATGATGCCATGTAACATCTTTAGTTGGTGCTCTTCTTGGATAAGCACCTCTGTTTCCTGGTTTTACTCCCTCTATGATACCTGGATATAGAGTTTCCATTTGTTGTGCAAATTCTGGATCTGCCTTGAATACATTATGTAATTGCCTATTTGCTTCTTGAAAATGTCTTGCATCACTCACTCCTGGATACATATCACTTGGCAATTCTACCTCATATGCTACAGAATATATACCTCGATTTCCTGACCATTGATTATTCTCTTCAGTTGCATTTCTCCCTTCATCATCTATTTTTTCCTTTACATCTTTTACCTTTGGTTCTTCTGCTGTATTCTTTACTTCTGTTTTCTCGACTATATCCTTTACTTCTGTTTTATTCACAGAATCCGTTATCTGCACGCCTGAGCCTGTTTCTTTGCCACTTTTTTCTTTTATGATTTTCTGGCTGTCTATTGTATCCGGCTTTTTTACTTCCTTTGCCCCTTGCTTTACCACATCGTCTCCCATTGCTGTCAGTTTAGCCACATCTTCTCCATCCGGCTTTATCATTTGATAAGGGGCTTTTAAAAAATCGTTTGCCAGATTGGGAGGCAGAAATCCTCCTCCTGCCGGCAGCGGCATGCCTTGCAAGCTTGGTATCTTCTGCGATATTTTT
>DVLQ01000102.1 GCA_018715395.1 Candidatus Coprocola pullicola
CAGAGAATTTTGGTCTAAAGGATATTATGTGGACACAGCAGTAAAAAATGCAGAAAGAATAGCCGAATATATAGCGAATCAATTAAGGGAGGATCAACTGGGAGAACAGCTAACACTGGAATGGGAAAACCCTTTTAAGGATAGCAGGCAACAGACATACAGTTGGCAGACTAGGTTATGCGTTCACGCATACGCGAGGAACAGAGGGCTATACCCGCATGAGAAAAACCACCCGCTAGGCGGGTGGATGCTTTTTTTGTACGCCGAATAGATATGTCAAAACCCTCAGTTTAACTGAGGGAAGGTAAAAATACTTCAGTATAAGCAAATTTACTGTGATGTAATGAAATGGATATGGCAACCCCAATATAGAAACAAAAGACCTTATCAATCAATGATATAAGAAGTTTATCATATTTCAAATATCATATTGTGTTTGCACCAACGCGGCATAGAAAAGTGATATATAAAAAATTAAAAGGGGATATTGGAAGAATATTAAGATAACTATGTGTAGAAAAAGAGCTGAATATTATAGAGGTAAAATACTATTCAAATTCTATTACGTATACTGATTGAGATTTCATTATATTTGAGTATATCCAGTTTTATGAGAGATTTAAAGAGTAAAAGTAGTTTAATCATGTTTAATAGGCATATCAATTGAAAGTGCAAGTATGGAAATAAATATTTTTGGTGTAAAAGATATTTTGTGAATACAGTAGACAGATAGAAAACAACAAATGTATGAAAATCAATTAGAAGATTACATCATGAACAATGAAATTATTTTAAAAAAAATTTACAGATTCGTTTACAAGTGAGTTGATGAAATAAAGCAAAAAAGCGAATTCGAGCAGGAGAAGTTCGGCGTTATAAGATTGTCAGATGATTCAATATCTCTGAAGGGAACTATCATAAGAGATAGAGTTGGTTAAGTCATCTATTTAACGAGCAGTTTTGATTTCCTATTTTAGTGTAGAAGTCGGCATAGCAGACTTTTATAACTAATTGTTGTGCAAAAGCTGAGTCAAAAGCAAGGTACTTGATGAAAAATAAGGATATGCAATGCTAAGCTATTTTACAAAGAAAGGGCGATGTTCTATGGATAAAATGAGAGTGGAAGTATCATATGGTTTTCATTCTAAAATGCAGAAGGAAGAAGATTTAATATCAATTGCGTGAAGATATGCAAAAGAAAATAAAAGATTTTTGTAAATGGAAAAGCCATAGAGGAGTACATGTACTATCTATATTCCGGTAGAGATATCTCCAAAAAGTATATTATTGTTTATGGGATAAAAATGCAATGATAATATTGGAGAGGCAAATAGGAATTTCTAGGCAGCAAGATACTGATATATATAAGTAGATTGGACTAAATACAGCAATACATAATAGAACAAGAAAAACAATACCAAATCTACCCTAAACATAAAACAATACAAAGACCCTTTTAAGGGCGGCAGCCCTCATACTACCAAGGCTTGAACGAAATAATAGCCGGCATCATTTGGCAGCCAGCTATTTATAATCCACTGATAAAATTGAAATAAACTATGCCTTTTAGACGTGGTTGTGATTTTGAAATATTTTTTATTGTATCATTTCAATAGTGTTCCAAACAGTTTCATTTCTTTCCACCTCTGTTTCTGAAAGCCATTGGTTTAATTCATCTGTAAAAACTTGTTGGCGCATAGAAGTAGTATAATCTATACGCATAAGCTCTTCTAGCCGAGTATCGTCAGGTATGGATTTTTTTGTAACTTGTATTACAAAATATCCTTCTGTAGCCGGAAGAGGGTCGCTTACTTCTCCTTCTTCCAAATTAAAATCAATACCAAAAGCAGAATCTAAACGGTTTTTGTATGTTTCAATGGTACCACCTAAAGCCTTTTCCTGAGGGTCTATTTCATAGGTTTCAAACAAAGGCTCAAATGCCTCTCCATTTCTAAGACGCTGTGCAACTTCTTGAGCCGTTTGTCGGTCTTTTATTAAAACATTGTTAATGGTGTATTGAGTATAGGCAGTTCGCTGATTTTCTTTATTGTTTTGGAAATAAGCGTTAAAATCTGCTTCAGAGGGCTGGTAGTCTTGTGTAATGGTATTGATTACTTTTTGATATAAAAGTGTTTCTTCCATAATATGATACATATTTTCTTCAGAGATGTTAATAAGTTCTTTTTGTTGTTGTGTCATGGAGGCAAGTTCTGCGTCGCCCTCCAGTTTTGCTGTTTGTTTTTCGCTATCGGAAAGAGAAACCTGATATTTTTCAGCTCTGTCTGCTGTTATTTTTACATGAAGCATGGTTGTAAAGGCTCTTTCTTTTACGACCTCCTCAGCCGGTTGTCCATCAAAATCTGTATCCCAAATGTCGGAGCCGCCAATGGCGTTAAAATCCTTTGTTGCTTCATATAAATATACCATATATTCTGATTTTGAAATTGCCTTGCCATCTACTGTTGCAATGGTATCTTCTTTTGGTATTTGCTCTGTACAGCTGGAGAATGCAACCAATGAAAAACAGAGAAGCAAGGAA
>DVLQ01000103.1 GCA_018715395.1 Candidatus Coprocola pullicola
TGATATTTTAAATATTTTGGGTGATAGAGATTTTTCTGTAAATGTAATTTCAAAATCAGGCACAACCACAGAGCCTGCCATTGCTTTTAGAATTTTCAAACAAAAATTAGAACAAAAATATGGCGCTGAAGGTGCAAAAGAAAGAGTCTTTGCTACAACAGATAAATCCAGAGGCGCTTTGAAAAACCTTTGCAATGAAAAAGGCTATGAAACATTTGTTATCCCTGATGATGTTGGGGGCAGGTTTACAGTACTGACTGCTGTGGGTCTGTTTGCCATGGCTGTTGCAGGCATTGACATTGACGCTGTTATGAAGGGTGCAGCAGATGCTTACAATGCTTACAGTACAGACGATATTACAAAAAATGAAAGCTATCAATATGCCGCTTATAGAAATATATTTTTTAATAAAGGAAAAAATGTAGAAATCCTTGCCAACTATGAACCTCATATGACCTCCTTTGGAGAATGGTACAAACAGCTTTTTGCTGAAAGCGAAGGAAAAGACAGTAAAGGCATTTTCCCTGTCAGTGCAAACTTTTCTACCGATTTACATTCCATTGGACAATTTATACAAGACGGCAGTAACTTTATGTTTGAAACTGTTCTTTGGAGCAAAACGGCAAAATCTGACACTATCATACCGGAAGATGCTGAAAATGTAGACGGATTAAACTTTGTGGCCGGCAAAGATATGCACTTTGTTAATCATAAAGCGTTTAACGGCACATTATTGGCTCATATGGATGGCGGCGTGCCAAATATGATTGTAGAAGTAGACGCTATGGACGCTTATCATTTTGGATATCTGGTATATTTCTTTGAAAAAGCAGTTGGTATCAGCGGTTATTTGATGGGTATCAATCCTTTTGACCAACCGGGAGTAGAGGCCTACAAAAAAAATATGTTTGCCCTTCTTGGTAAGCCGGGCTTTGAGGATAGAAAAGAAGAACTGGAAAAACGTCTGCTTTAATTATATATTTACTCTATTTTTTAGGCTGTCGATTGCTCGACAGCCTAAAATGTGTTACAACACAAAATCTACTCCCATCATAATGGCTACATCCATCATCTCTGTAACAAGCGCATAGGTTTCCTCATCGGTTTTGAGTCTTTCCATAGTTTCCTCATCGCCTTCAAAACTGCATAAAAACTGCTGGTCATTGTCATAAAAATCAGCTCTCCACTCATCCGTTCTATCCTTGTACTTTCTTAAATGATACCAAATTTCATTAATGCCGCTTACTACATATTTATCAATCATATCGTTTCCTCCTTTTAATACTCTGCATTGTGTACTGTTCTTGGATACGGTATCACATCTCTAATATTGGTCATACCGGTCAAATACATCACCGCTCTTTCAAAACCCAATCCAAATCCTGCATGACGTGTACCGCCATATTTTCTCAAATTCATATACCACCAATAGTCTTTTTGTTTCATGGACAATTCTTCCATTCTACTTTGCAGTTTTTCTATACGTTCCTCTCTTTGACTGCCTCCTATAAGTTCTCCAATGCCGGGTATGAGTAAATCCATAGCGGCCACGGTTTTGCCGTCATCGTTTGCTCTCATATAAAAGGCTTTGATATCTTTTGGATAATCTGTGACAAACACTGGCTTTTGAAAAACTTTTTCTGTCAAATATCTTTCATGCTCTGTCTGCAAATCTATTCCCCATTTGACAGGATATACAAAATTTTTATTGGCTTTTTCCAACAATGAAATTGCCTCTGTATAGGTAATTTTTCCAAAATTGGAACTAACCACATTGTCCAGTCGTTTTAAAAGTTCTTTGTCTATAAATTTATCAAAAAATACCATTTCCTCCGGCGCTTTTTGTTGCACAAAAGAAATAATATATTTGAGCATCTCCTCTGCCACAGCCATATTATCCTCCAAATCTGCAAAAGCCATTTCAGGCTCTACCATCCAAAACTCTGCCGCATGACGTGTGGTATTGGAATTTTCCGCCCGAAATGTAGGTCCAAAGGTGTAAATGTTTCGAAATGCCATGGCAAAAGTTTCTCCTGAAAGCTGTCCGCTTACGGTAAGATTAGTTTCTTTTCCAAAAAAATCTTTTGAAAAATCTACACTCTTTCCGTCTTCTGTCAATGGAATATTTTTAAAATCCTTTAAAGGCATTGTAGTTACAGAAAACATTTCTCCTGCTCCCTCACAGTCGCTGCCTGTAATGATAGGAGTATGCACATATACAAAACCTTTTTCTTGAAAAAATGTGTGTATTGCATAAGCAATGATACTTCTGACACGAAAAACTGCCGAAAATGTATTTGTTCTGGGACGTAAATAAGCAATTTGTCTTAAAAATTCAAAGGAATGTCTTTTTTTCTGCAAAGGATAAGAACTGTCGCACGCCCCTTCTACAAAAACTTCTTTTGCTTTTAATTCAAAAGGCTGCTGTGCCTCAGGCGTTTGCTCCAAAATGCCTTTTACAATGACAGCCGTTCCCACATTTAGTTTGATAGCAGAAGAAAAGTCTGTTGTATTTTCTGCTTCTAACACCACTTGTATATTTTTAAAAAAAGAACCGTCATTTAATTCTAAAAATCCAAAGGATTTAGAACTTCTTACAGTACGAACCCAACCGCCTATTTTTATTTGCTGATTGGCATATTTTGTTTGATTTTGATAGATATCCCTTACTTGTACTAAATCCATCTCTTCACTTCCTTTTTCTATTACAAAAATTTTAAAAATTCTCCATATCCTTCTCTTTCCATGTCCTTTTTTGGTATAAAACGAAGTGAGGCACTATTGATACAATAACGCAGTCCCCCCTTTTCCTGTGGACCGTCTGTAAAAACATGACCTAAATGCGCATTGCCGCATCTGCTTCTGACCTCTGTTCGTATCATACCAAAACTCAAATCATCATATTCCTTTATGGTATTGGGGTCTATTGCTTTTGTAAAACTGGGCCAGCCACAACCGGACTGATATTTGTCTGCCGAAGAAAAAAGCGGCTCTCCTGTTGTAATATCTACATAAATACCCTCTTCTTTGGTATTCCAATAGGCATTTTGAAAAGGAGGCTCTGTTGCATTTTGCTGTGTTACAGCAAATTCTAAAGGAGTCAATAAATTTTGCAATGTTTTTTTATCCGGTTTATGATATTTTTTTTCATCTACAATGCGCTTTTTTTTATTTGCAATTTTTTCAAAATTAATATGACAATAACCATTTGGATTTTTGACTAAATAATTCTGGTGATATTCTTCTGCAACACAAAAGTGTTTTAAAGGCAAATTCTCTATCACAATAGGTTGTTGATATTGCTTTTGCAGTTGTTTCAAAGACTGTGCAATGACTTCTTTTTGTTTTTGCTCCACATAGTAAACGCCGGTTCTATATTGTATTCCCATATCCATGCCTTGTCTATAAAGACTGGTAGGGTCTATTGTTTCATAAAATTCTTCCAAAAGCTCCAAAAGAGAAATCACATCACTGTCAAAAACAACTTCCACTGCTTCTGCATGACCACTGCCATGACAAACAGCCTCATAACTTGTTTTTTCTGTATCCCCGTTTGCGTATCCTACTGTAGTTTGCAATACGCCGTCTAAAGATTGCAGATATTTTTGTGTTCCCCAAAAACACCCTCCTGCCAAATAAATTTTCTCTTTTTGCACAATAATCACTTCCTCTTTTTTTCTAATGTATAAATATCTGTTCTTCTATGTGCCAATAAGGGTAATTCTTGTCTGACCTGTTTTATTTTTTCCAAATCTATATCGCAAAATGCAATACTTTCTTTTTCATCTAATCTTGTGATCACCTCTCCCCAAGGAGAAACTGCTATGGAATTTGCATAAGAAATATATCCTTTTTCTTGTCTTGCCGGTGCAACGCCCACTGTAAAAACCTGATTGTCCAATGCTCTTGTGCGAAACAATATTTCCCAGTGAGCCGGTCCTGTTGTCATATTAAAAGCTCCAGGCACTATAATCATATCCGCTCCTTCCAATGCCATACATCGGGATAATTCTGGAAAACGAATGTCGTAGCAAATGCAAAGACCTATTTTACAAAACTCTGTATCAAATACAGTTATTTCATTTCCGGCCGTCAAAGTGTCTGATTCTTTAAAACATTGCCCTCCTGTCACTGCAATATCAAACAGATGCATTTTTCTGTGCTTTGCAATTTGATTTCCCTTTCTATCAAAAACATAGGAGGTATTGTAAACGGCTCCATCTGCTGCTTTTTCCGCCATAGACCCGCCTATTATATATAAATTACATTCCTTGGCTGTATCGGAAAGTGCTTGCCAAGCAACGCCTCCCTCTTGTTCTGCATAAATGGGAAAATTTTCTGTAGCATAAGGGCAGCAAAACATCTCCGGTAATACAGCCATGTCTGCCTCTTGTTTTTTTGCTTGCTTTAAAAAATTAATTGCTTTTTTAATATTTTGTTCTTTTTTTGTTTCTACAGCCATTTGTATCAATGCTATTTTCATAAATTCACCACCCTCTTGATGTAACGATTTTGTTACGTTAAAATGATATAGAAAACAGCTGCTTATTGAAAGTACAATAAAATGATAACAAAAGTATTTTCTCTCAGAAAAGAGCTGTTTTTATGCATAAATAGAATCATTACTTTTAAAGATTTTGCTATTTCCTGTCATCATTGTTTTTCTCATTCTTTTTGGTATCATAGAAAAAATAAATATGGACGTCACAAATATATTCGTCACAAATTTTTCTACTTTTATTTTTATGTTAAGTGAACAGAACCAATGTAACATCATTATACCATATCCTATTATGAAAAAAATACCCCATTGTATTTTTATGAAAATCATGGTACACTTCAAAATCATATCATAACCGAGGAGGATTTTTTATGCTTCATCTACAAGGCAGTATTTGTGATGTAAAATATAAGCTATTTTTAGACTTTTTGCTGCAAAAGCTTACTCCTTCTGCTGCTCCCTTACTACGACCTTTTTTAGAAAATATTCAAGGCTGTACAGAAGAAATCACACAAGCTATTACATCGACTGTGCCGGAAAAAGACATTCAAAATATGATTGTCTATTTTGCAAACCAATATCAGCATAAATTAAGCAATGCTATAGAAAAGGCTTTTCAAAAAAAAGGATTTACAATAGAAGTGTCTTTTTTAGCTATATCTTTTGATGAAACAAATGCTCTTTTTTTGGTGCAAATGGATTTTTGTGTCATTTCTTCTTCCAGTAAAATATTAACGCCTTTTTTATCTGATAAACTATTTTCTCGCTTTTTAAATATCAAGCCTTTGACAGAAGCCATTACAATACTGATACAATCTGCCTTTCAGGCTCAATGCAATTTTGCCCAAATCAAACAAATTCATATTAACACAAAATAAATTTCATAAAAAATTTCCACCTGCCTAGCGGGTGGTTTTTATTATGCCAGCATATTTCTGCGTTTCTCACTTATGCATAAACCCATAACCTAATCTGCCAACTATGCCTGTATTACCTGCTACCCTTGAAAGGGTTTTCCAGTTCTAGTGTCAGCTGTTCTCCTAGCTGATCTTCTCCCAATTGATTTGCTATATATTGCATTTTTTGCTATTGTATCAATATCCTTTACATTAAAATTCTCTGTTTTTGTATTTGTGTTTCAACTTACAAAATTGTTCCTGTAACATGGTACTGCTTTTCTTTCAAATATCACATAAAACTTGATATACTTATTTTTGGCGGTATCTCTACAGCATATGTACGTAATCTGGACATACCTACCTTGGATAATTCACTCCTTTTCACTCACACAATTTTCTCAATCTTTCCTCTATCACTTTGCTTTTTTAATAATAAAACACTTTTCTCCTATATTTTCCGAACAAATACTATGTGATATTTACAACTCCATTTTTTATGCCATAAACTATGTATATCTGTAATACCCCTATCACTTCTGCCTCAACCTCAGAAGACTTTCTTGAACCACACATCTAACATGTGTTTTTTTATACAAAAAAAACACCACTGATAATATAACAGTAGTGTTTTTTTGAAAAAATTGTAGGGTTTTGTGTTGGGTAATATCTTATCATTAAGATTTTCGACACGTTTATTTTGCCATAAAAAATATAAAAAAGCAATTAACAAACTGTTAAGATAATTGACAATATCAAAATACTATGATACAATTTACTAAATTACTAATTTACTAAATAAGGAGATGTCACAATGAAAATACCTGTAACATTAAAACACAAACCTGTTATCGTATCTGAAAACTATGAAAATATTGACGGCAGATACGCTTATGATTCTGACGCAAAAGGGTTATCTTTAGGACTTGCTCAATGGAACGACAGAGGAAATGTAGATATTTCGGCAAAAGTCTGGCGGCATACAGGAGAAAAATGGTCCAGACAATCGGAAGAACTGCCTATACACAGAGTATTGGATTTGGCAATATTAGTTTGCCGCAGCAAACAATATTTTAGAGAAGCCTATCGCTATGAAAATTTTTATGACAAAGAAAATACTGTCATTGACCGAGTTGGACTGCAAGGAGATGCTATGACAGTGGAGTTTTGCACAGATAACACCATGTTAGAAGACGATATTAAACTTTTTTTACAAGCTCTTAGTAAAGATGACGAATTGATTGGAGAAAGACTTCGTGTACTTTCTTCTATATTAAAAGATATGGGGTATTAACTGAAATATTTAAAAAAGCATCCACCCGCCTAGCGGGTGGTTTTTCTCATGGGGGCATAGCCCTCTGTTCCTCGCGTATGCGTGAACGCATAACCTGATCTGCCAACTGCACCCCTGTTACCTGCTACCCTTAAAAGGTTTTTCCGATTCCAGTGTTAGCTGTTCTCCCAGTTGATCCTGCCTTCATTGATTCGCTATATATTCGGCTATTCTTTCTGCATTTTTTACTGCTGTGTCCACATAATATCCTTTAGAGCAAAATTCTCTGTTTCTATATTTATATTTCAACTCACTAAATTGCTCATATAACTGCTGCTTTTTCCTTTCAAATACCCCATAAAACTTGATACACTCATTTTCGGCGGTATTTCTACCAGCATGTGTACATGATCCGGACATACTTCTGCCTTTAATATATTCACGCCTTTCCACTCACATCATTTTCTCAATATTTCTCCTATTGCTTTCCTTTTTTTGTAATAAAATACTTTTGTTCTATATTTCGGCGCAAACACAATATGATATTTGCAATTCCATTTTGTATGCGATAAACTATGTATATCCGTAATTGCCATATACGGACCTCCTTTTCACTATATTTCTTGCAGTTGGCAGACCGCAATTGTATTATAGTGAAAAGGAGTTTTTACTTCTATCTCAACGCCAGAAGGCTTTTTTGAACCACGCATCTAACGCGTGGTTTTCTCTATACAAAAAACCTTAGCAGTGATTGTGCTAAGGTTTTTTGATTACTTGCTCTTTTGTTGCATTTGTTTCATTTTTAAACTCATTTTTTCGCCAAACGTTTTCTTTTTCTTATTTGCCAAATTGGTTCCCTGTATTTTTACAATATAAATACCTGCCAGTTCTACCTTCACATTTTTTTTCATCGGCATAATTTCAAAAACAGACTTGTCACACATTAAATTCACAATCTGTGGTCCTACCTTTGCTTTTACCAAAGGCATTTTTCTTATTTTTGCTGTTTTTGGCAACTGATCATATACAGCTTTTGTTACATTAGAAGGCGTTGGCTTTTCCATTTTTTTATCAATCACAAAAATTTGTGTGGAAATTTTATTTTGTTCAATAAAATCCTGTGCCTGTGTCACCTTTTTCATATTCTTGCGGTTAAAATAATACAGTAAACCAAGTACTACAGCAAGAACAATAATCAAAATAAATAATACGTCCAATAACTGCACTACATTTCCTCCTCTTACTCTGCTTTTTACTGCATGACAGTTGTTTCTATTTTAGCACTGTTTTTGTTTTTAGGAAATAGAAAATATAAAATTTTTGGCTTTATTTTATATTATTACAAAAAATGAGGAAAAAATAAGAAAAATACGTTATAATAAATGAGGTATTAATATTATTTTGTTTTTAGAAAATAGAGGTGATGATATGACATTTTTAGATTTTTTACCCTTTCTTGTCATTGCTATTTTTGTTTCCAATGTTATTTTTGCGGGCTTTGTGGTATTTTTTGAAAGGCGAAACCCCGCCAGTAGCTGGGCTTGGCTGCTTGTACTTTTTTTCATTCCCCTTTTTGGTTTTATCATATACATGGTATTTGGAAGAAACAGTAAAAGAGAAAAAATGTTTATTGAAAAGGAAAAATATGACAACGAAGTATATTATCGTTATTTGTTTTTTAAAGACTATGCTTTAGACCAAGTACGACTGCAAAAAAAAATCATTTCCAAAAAACAGCAATATATTGTAAAAGAAAATTTAGATGATTTGGTATTTTTGCATATCAATGCCGGCAGTTGGGTAACCACAAATAATACCATAAAACATTTTATAGATGGTCAAAGCAAATTTGATACTTTGATAGAAGATATTCGGCAAGCAAAAAAATTTATACACCTGGAATACTATATTCTCAGAGGCGATGACTTAGGTAAAAAAATCGTTCACGAACTGGCTTTAAAAGCAAAAGAAGGCGTTGAAGTACGTCTATTATACGATGGCATGGGCTGTACGCGGCTTCCCCGTCATTTCTTTCAAGAACTGGAACAAAACGGTGGATATACCGCCGCATTTCTTCCTCGTTTCTTAATTCGTTTGAATTATCGTGACCATAGAAAGCTCTGTATCATAGATGGAGAGATTGGATATATTGGCGGATTTAATATCGGAAATGAATATTTAGGCATTGTCAAAAGATATGGCGCTTGGAGAGACACCCATTTAAGAATAAAAGGAGACGCCGTTGACCAGTTACAAATTCGATTTATGATGGACTGGAACTTTACTTCTTCCAATGCCACCATTGCATTGGAGGACAAATACTTTCCTTACAGAGAACAAACGCAAGGGGTCAAAATACAAATTGTTTCCAGCGGACCGGATACTGTTTGGAAAAACATTTGGAATGGCTATTTTAAAATGATGACAGAAGCGGAAAAACATATTTATATTCAAACGCCGTATTTTGTTCCGGACGACGGCATATTAGAAGCCCTTCGAGTTGCCGCTCTTTCCGGTATTGATGTGCGCATTATCATTCCGGGAAATCCAGACCACTTTTTTGTTTACTGGGCAAGTATGTCTTATTTGGGAGAACTGTTGGATGCAGGGGTGCGGTGTTATCAGTATGAAAAGGGCTTTATTCATACAAAAGCAGTGTTCATAGATGGAGAAATTTGTTCTATTGGTACGGCAAATATGGATATCCGAAGTTTTGATTTAAACTTTGAAGTCAATGCTTTTTTATATGATAAAGAAACAACTGTAAAATTAGAACAAGATTTTTTAAACGACTTAGAAAATTGTGTAGAAATCACCAAAGAATGGTATGTAAAACGAAAATGGTGGTTCCGTGTCAAAGAATCCGTTTCTCGTTTGATTTCTCCCATGCTATAATTTATGAAAAGGAGATAAACAATGGAAAAAAGTTATACAGAACAACAGCAAATCAGCTATTTTGAAGTGGACAACAATCTATACCTTACCCCCTCTGCATTGGTATTTCACTTGCAGGATACAGCCATTCGTCACTCTGACACTTTAGGCTACACACTGGATTATATGGCGCAACATCAAAGAGGCTGGGCAGTTGTCAACTGGCATATCATCATAGAGCATATGCCAAAATGTGGTGAAGATATAAAAATTGTAACATGGAGCAGCAAATGTCGCCGTATGCAGGCAGAACGTTCTTATTTGATTTATAATTCTTCTGGCAATATTTGTGCAAAAATTGCCTCCCGTTGGATATTTATGGATTTAGAAGAAAGAAAACCTACTTCTATCGGAGAGGAAATGGAACAACGCTATGGCAATACCACAACTGTTGCCATAGAAAATGAAAAATATACTATGCCAAAACTGCAAAAAGAAGATACTGTGACAGAAAGAACATTTGTTGTAACACGACGGGATACTGACAACAATGGTCATACAAACAATGTAAAATACATTGAATGGGCCATTGACGATATTCCCGATGATATTTATAATACCATGACTATTTGCGACATTCGTGTTGTTTATAGAAAAGAATGTTACAAAGGAGATGTTGTTACATCAAAATGTTGTGTTCGCACACTGGAAAACGGCATAAAAGAAGTTATTTCTTTTTTTGAAGACGGTAAGGGCAAAGGTACTTTGTTTGCTGAGGTCGTAACACAGTGGAAACAGTAAACGGCTCTTTTGCAGTTGTGAGTAAAATTTGAGAAGGCATATATAATATCCAAATCATATGGGAAACCAATTCATTTCCCGTTAAAAAAGAAATTGCTGTACAACAGTCGCATAATGCAAACAATAAAAGTCCTGCTTTATAGAATTTGCTTGTTTTTTTCATATAAGCTGTTATAATATGAACCAAAAATACTGTTATATAACATAACACTACGCTATACAAATAAAAACAACTTAACAACAGCCCCAAAGGCAACAGAAAAAACGCTATTTTCTGTTGTCCTTTTTGTTTGTGAAAAGGATATCGCAGTTCATATAAATATAACAGATGTACTACTGTAAAAAAACCAACTCCCATTGCATAAAAAGGAGTAAACAACAATAAAAAATCGCAAAATACCGTATAGCACAATACAGGTTTTACATTTGGCATTGTTGTTAACAAAAGACATATCATAGACAAAAATTTGAAATAACTTCCTCTTGCTTGTAATATTCCAAAATCCGCCATAAAAAAGCCCAAAAAACAAACTCCTATCAAAAAAAAGAAAAATTGCTTCATCAAGTATTATCACCTCAATGAAACAATTCCCTAAAACAATTGATTTCATACCTTATTTAATCCAATAGTTCTTCTTGACAGTCTGCATAAAGTGTAAATTGATTTTTTCCTCTTTTTTTGGAAACATATAATGCGCTGTCGGCTTGTTCCAACAATGTTTTATAATCTATAGCGTCTTGAGGATACAAAGCCGCTCCAATACTTCCTGTAATATCCCATGAAATCTCTCCTCTTCCATATTTTTGGTGAAGTATTGATTGCAACTGTTTTAATTTTGTTCGTAATGCTTCATAAGAAGGCATATCTTTTACAAACACCACAAATTCGTCTCCGCCATATCTTGCAATCACATCCTCTTTTTCTCTAAAAGAATGACATAATCTTTTTGCCACAGTCATCAGCACATCATCTCCTATGGCATGCCCTAATGTATCATTTACTTTTTTAAAATTATCTACATCTACAAAAATTAACGCGCCTGTTTTACATTCTTTTAACAGCGCGGTTACCTTTTCTGTAAAAATTACCCTATTATATAATTTTGTCAAAGGGTCCTTTCTGGCTTTTTCACGCCATGCAGTCGCTTCACTTTGCATTTGACGCAATGCATTGATATTGATTAACGTTCCTGTTATTTTTACACATTTCTTTTTTTGTTCGTCCCATAAAGGATTGCAGTATAGCTCAAACCATTCATAGCAATCTTTGGCTGTCAATAATCTAAGCTGGGCTTTGATGGCTATGGTGTCTAATTTGCACTGCTTATACACATTTTTTAATACATGCCAGTCCCCTTCAAATACAATGTTTCTTTTTTTTAAGTAGTCAGTAAAATGATCATAACACATTTTTATGCCGATTTGATTTTTAATATTTTCAGAAAATACAATATTGTCTTTTTCTAAGTAATATTGAAATGAAATATTTTTATAATATTGTTCACTTTTTGCTTCATCTACAACCACAAAACAATCCCTGCTGCTATCATATTCCAATATATTTTGGCTGGCTCCCACAATGGTTTTATGATATTTTTCCTGCACTTCTTCTAGCTGCATACGCATTTGCATATAGTTTGTAACATCCATCATTACAAAAAGATATACAGGAATTCCGTTTTCTCTTCTAATTTCATTTCCTTCCATATGAATCCATATCACTTCATTTTTTGCACTAAGCATTCTTAATTCCATTTTAAAGTGATCCGACGCTTGTATTAATTTTGTAAATTCTTTTTGGACTACCTTCCTATCTATTCCATAAATTTTAGAGCAAAAACCTATATCGGATATTTCTCCAAACATATCAAAAAAACAACGGTTGGCTTCCAATATAGTCAGCTTATCATCCAGCCGTATTTTTGCCACGCCGCCGGATAAGCTGTTAAATGTTATTTTTTGTTCCAATTCTAATCTCTTTTTCTCAGAAATATCCATAAAAACACTATAATAAATGGGGTATCCTTCTTGCTCTCCTATTACCATGCCTTGCACTTGATACCAGTTTATACTGCCGTTATTTAGCTTTTTAGGCATTTCAATCACAAAAGGTTCTTTCTTTTTGCCTTGTTCAATGATAATTCGGATATATTTTTGCCTTTCTTCTTCCTCTAGCCAAGGCATCATTTTTCTGCCTTTTTTGTTATATTTTTGCATATCCATATCAAATAATTCAAAATATTTTTTACTGGCTTCTAAAAAATAAACATCGTTTTCTGTTACAATATATTTTCCACTTGCTCCTTGCATGGTTGTATAAGTAAATGCCATTTGTGTCTGCTGTTGTTTTTCCCATTTTTTTTGTTTTGTAATATCTTTTATCAGTATAACGCATAATATCTCCTGGCTATAGGGATTTTCTATCAAAAAACAGCCATAAGAAAGCCAGCAGGATTTTTTTTCAAAATATAAATCCATAATGACATTTTGTTCTCCTCTTGAAAAGGCGTCTATCAATTTTTCTATTGAAAATCTGTTTTGCCATAGCTTTTTTTGTTCTCCTGCCAGATTTTTGGCTATACTATCCAAAAATAATGACAAATCTCCCTTTCGAGGCAAAATATCCCTACCCTGATTGTGAAATAAAATATATTTATCTTTACTTAAATTACTCACCAATGTCATTTCATAAACTTGAGAAAGCGCACCAATCAGCCATTTTCTGCTTAAATCCAATTCCTTTTCTTCTTCTGTCATAATATGAGCAGATACTGTTATGACAAAAGAAGGAACTTCTCCCTTCCACAATATACGGATTGCACAAATATCTACCATGTTTTCTGATACAGTATCATACCCTATCACTTTCTTATATTCCTGCTCTCCTATAGTTTCCACAGGACAGTTTTTGCAACTTCCCTTCCACATGCCATAGCAAATCATATTTTCTCTAAATTCCGTATTTGCTTCTTGTGCTTTTTGATTAAGATACAAAATTTTATGATCTTCTTCTCGAACCACCATAACAGCCATTTGACCTAAAACATCTAATATATCTTCTATCTTATTTACAATCTTCATAGGTTTTCAAAATACTCCTCCCCCATGACTTATAATACTATTTTTATGATGATACTGATTTTTTAACAGGAAAGTATACTTCTTTCCTCTTTTTTTATATGTACTTTTCTATATTTTTTTTAATTGTTTTCCTTCATATGCAAAACTTTCAAATTCTTCTACTGGACAAGGTTTTGAAAAAACATAGCCTTGTATTTTGGTACAACCCAATTTTTCCAGCATTTCTACTTGCTCCATAGACTCTATCCCTTCAGCCACCGTTTCCATATCTAACCTTTTTGATAAATCAATAATGGTTTCTATCACAGATTCTCCACGCTTATCTTCTTCTTCACCAAAAAATCCTCTATCTAATTTCAATGTATCCACCTTTAAATTTCTTAATGCCCATAAGGAAGAATATCCGGAACCAAAATCATCTAAAGAACATTGAAATCCAATCTCATGAATTTCATGAATCACTCTTGCTAAATTTTCTATGTCCTCTACCATAACAGACTCTGTTATTTCCAATTCTATCAGATTGGCCGGTATATCATAATTTTGAAATATTTTTTTAAACTGTTCCATAAAATTAGGCTGTTTTAAATTCTGCTTTGAAAAATTAACAGAAATAGGAATCAATTCTCTGCCTTCTTTTTGCCATCTTTCTAATATGCGGCAAGTGGAATCAAACATATATAAATCCAATTTTCTGATAAAACCATTTTTTTCAAAAACAGGAATAAAATGAGAAGGGTATATAAATCCCTTTGAAGGACTTATCCATCTGACCAACGCCTCCGCGCCTGCTACTTTTCTGTCTTGCCGCAATACTACCTTAGGTTGCAAATATATTTTAAATTCTTCATGAATTAAAGCATTCTCCATTAAATCCGTTAATTCCTTCTCCAGCAAAAGCTGTTCTCTGTCTGCTTTATCAAAAAATTTGATATGATATAAATGATAATTATTCACTACATTTTTTCTGGCTACATTTGCCCTATCTTGTATTGTAATTAAATTTAATCCTTCTTCTTCTATTACAAATACACCGCAGTTGATGGTAAGATAATAAGGTTCTATTTTGCCATCATTAAATGAATTAATATCTTTTACCATATTTTTCAGTCTTTTTTGCATATTCTTCTCATTTTCAAAACATAACAGTAAATAAAAATTATCTGCTGAACCTCTTGCTATCATTTCCGTTTCTTTGTCAATGGCTTTATAAAGCATATGATAAACATAACGTAGCGTAGCATTGCCGGCCTCACTGCCATAAATATCATTGATTAATTTAAAATTTTGTATATTTAATGATATTAAAGCATATGTTCCCAGCGGCTTTTGCGCTATTTTTTTTACCACATCCTTTTGAAATCGGATCATACTATAGCCTTGTGTTACATTATCCACAAAAGCCATATGCTCTATTTTCTTTTGATATTTTCCTAATATCACTAACACCAAAGCAAAAATAACAGCAAAGCCTATAATGGTAATAGCTATCATCCAGTTATCTATTGTAACAAAAAGCTTGGTTTCTTTTGATAAAATATCAGATGGTACCACCGTTAACAAATACCAATTACAATTTTGCATGTAAGTATATCGCACAATAGCAGTTCCACTGTCCAATTTCATTCTTATTTCATTGCTTTTGCTATTTTTTAGATCTGCTTGCATCAAATCAGCCTTTTTGGTATCTCCAGACTGCTCTAATTTTTCAAAAGCATTTTTTAACTCTACAAATAGCTCTGTATTGTCCGGTGGAATAATCACACAACCATACTCATCTATAATAGCAGAACTATCTTTTCCGCTAAAAGATTTATCTTTTAAAAGTCGTTGTATATCTTCCATAGAACGAAAGCCTACTAAAACCCCTGTTACAGTTCTGTTTTCTTCCATAGGCATCATATAAGCTAAAAGCTGATGTTGTGGAAAATAATCTACTATTTCTTCTCCTTTTGTTGCTCTTTGAAACATTTCTTGTTCAATAGGATAAATGGTATGTCTTTGTACAGTTCCACTAAGCAGTTTTCCATCTGTATCAAATAGTAAAAAACTGCTAAAATTTATTTGCACCTGCAATTGTCTTAACAATTCTGTTTGTTCTTGGCTTGTTCTATTTTGAATGCTTTTTGTAGCTATTCTAAGCAATTCTTTTGTTTTTTTAAAAACACGCTCATCAACGCTGTCAGCCGCCTCATCTATAATCCTGTCTAAATATTCATCTGTTTGCTTTTGCATTGTATTATGCAATGCTTTTGTATTCCAAATTGTCAAAACAGAAATCAAAACAATAATTACT
>DVLQ01000012.1 GCA_018715395.1 Candidatus Coprocola pullicola
TCTCCGGATCAATGGCTATGTGCGCCTCCCCGAAGCTTTTCGCAGCTTATCACGTCCTTCTTCGGCTCCCAGTGCCAAGGCATTCACCCTGTGCTCTTTCTTGCTTGACCTTCATGTAGTAGCGTTACTACTTCTTTCTTTATTTCTTTTAGTATCTTCTTTCTCGATTTTTGACTCTTACTTCTTCTTGTATTCAGTTTTCAAGGTGCATCATCACCGCTTTTGCAGTGACGCCATGGAGATTGCGAGATTCGAACTCGCGACCCCCTGCTTGCAAGGCAGGTGCTCTCCCAACTGAGCTAAACCCCCAGATCTATAATTAATTAATATATTTCTCAAATTATATCAAAAACAACTATAAAATGCAATATTTTTTTATTTTTTATCTTTTACAAGACCGCCTAAATATATTATCATGACATATTATTTTTGTCAACATATTTTTTTGTTTTTTTAAAAAAAATTTTTTCTTCATAAAAAAGGGGTATTTTATCACTAAAAAACCCCTTATGCAAATATTTTTAATACAAATAGCAACAACAAATTATGTTGATATAAAAATTGAGCCACATAACTTTTCTCTAAAGTCAAAAAGAATTGTCTAAAAGTTTCATTGGAATAAAAAAAACTCAATAAAATCCCTACAAACCAAATAACACAAACCCCCTTCATTCCTCCAATCAACAGTCCACACACTCTATTTACAGTACTGATTACAGGTAGACTTGCAACGATATTGAGCGCTCCCAAAAATAGTCTCATTCCAATATACACTACCATAGCCACTAACACTACGCTTATTACATTCAAACAAATATTTGCAATATAACTTGCAATATAATCTTGTATTTGCTCTGTTTGAAACAAAGAATGTACCACAGCGTTATTATTTTCCAACAAAGACCCTTTTAAAAAATCCGGTATCTCCAACTGTTGTATAATTTCCGTTTGTGACTGCTCCGCCGTATGAGACGTCAAATTTTGCAAATGCAATCCATTATATACCTTTTCCTGAAAAAAAGAAAATAATCCTGTTGTTCTCAGCCATTTACTGCAAACGGGTGAAAAAAGCCTTGCTCCCAAAAATGCCGCTACTAAAGGCAAAAAGCCCAATGCTGCATAAATAAATCCCTTTCTATATCCTTTCCAAGCAGGTAATATCACCATACCAATCACAATAATATCTAATATCCATATCCAACTGCTTTGCTCCAAAAAATTTCACCTTCTTTATTTATTCTATGGCTCTATATTATCAATATAACAGAACCATATTTCTATTTTCTTTTTATATCCAATTTATTTATTACTGACTCTCTTGTGCTGTATCTTGTTGTGTTGTGGCATTTTGCACATCATTTGTTTGCATATCATCGGCTTGAGTCGTATTTTCTGTATTATTTTGTTCTTGCTGCTGATTTTGTTGCTCGTCTGTGTTTTCAATCACTTTTTGCGTATTTCTACTTTCTTGTTTTCCTTCTGTTACAGTGGTATCTTGACTTACAGAATTCATATTTAATATCGCGGCCTTATCTTTTGTTACAAACAAAACATGATCCACATTTTCCATTAATATTACATCTACCATATCACTTGTGGCAGTATATTCCCAAAAAGCTCTTCCTCCTGTTTTTAAACCATAATATGTCTTGCCACAACCAATTACTGTTCCTGTATCATTGCAGTTTAAATAAGTCACGTCTGATTTTGCCTGAAAAGATGCAATCTCCTTTCCATCTTCATTAATCCAGCAAACAGTCCCTTCTTGTCTGGATTCATGCCCAGAAATGGCGTCGGCATAAGCCGCGGCAATATATTTTTTTTCTTCTACAGCAATATAATGAATATAGTTTGTCAATTCTTTTTCCCATCTTTGCTGTCCATTACTGTCAAATCCATACATCTTTAAATCCGAAACCGCTACCAACGTACCATTTTGCATATAAAATATTTTTGGAATTAATTCATTTGGTATTTCTTTAGATGCAAACATACTTTCGGTAAAATTTTTACCTTCTGACTCATTTACATAAAAAAATGCAACCCTTCCTATCGGTTCGATGTCTGTAGTATCTAAATAACTAATGCAAAATACTCTATTATCATCAGAAATATCTATTCCTAGAGGATATACTCCCTTTTCCCCTTCTCTCCTTCCTGTCAGCTGTGTACCTGTATTGTTATATATCATCACCGTAAAAACATCTTTTTCTTTTGTAATTACTCCCAAATATCCATTTTCATTCAGTGCAAAATACAATATATTTCCTGTTACCTGCACAGAATAGACGGCTCCTGCTTCACTATAAACTTTGATTCCTTTTCCGGATAAATCTCCAACAGCCCAATATTTTCCTTCTTCTATCAGCTCAGGCACTCCCATAGTAAAGGTGTCATTCCATATCTGATCCCCCATACCATTCATATATTTGACCCCATCTTTGGTACACATCAAAAATTTTTTCCCCTTTGTAGAAAATAGAGCGCCTCCTGTAGAAAGAGAAATGCTGTTTGCTTGTGTTCCCTCTTCTTCCGGAGTAATCTCCTCCTGTTGCGTCTGCCCTTGCTTTTGCTCAAAAGAACTTAACCATGCATTGATTTTTCCTTGTCCATAAAATGTATCAATATAATAAAAACCACAACTGCCTCCCACAAGCAAAACCAACAAAAACAGTATGATTATGTATTTTTTGCTTTTTTGATTCTTTTTTTCTGTATTATCCATCTTTTCTTCTTGCATAACCTTTCTCCTTCAGGCACAGTTTTAAACAACAAAAGGGCAGGCAAAATATATTTACTGCCTAGCCCCTTTCTTATTTTTTTATCATAGAAAATAGCGTATCATTCTTGTATCAATTTATCATACAATGCAATGTATTCCTTTGCCGAGTTTTCCCAAGAATAGTTACAATCCATGGCATTTTTTACAACATTTTCCCATTCCCCGGTGCCCATGCCATATACTTTTAATGCTTCATAAAATGCCCATAACAAGCCGTTTCCATCATAAGTTTCAAACACAAATCCATTTCCCTGTTTTGTCTGTGGATTATAGTGTGTAATAGTATCTGCCAACCCGCCTGTTTTTCTGACAATGGGCACAGTGCCATATCTTAAACTAAACATTTGTCCCAAACCGCAAGGCTCAAAAAAAGAAGGCATCATAAACAAATCACTGGACGCATAAATTCTTTGCGCCAATGTATCGTCAAATAAAATATTTGCACTCATCTTTCCGGCATACTGCTGTGCCATTGCTTTAAAAATATGCTCGTATCTGTTTTCTCCGGTGCCCAAAAGTACAAACTGTATGTCTTCTCTCATCATTTCGCTAAATACCTGCGTCAAAATATCCAGTCCCTTTTGGTCTGCCAATCTTGTAATCATGCCAATCATAGGAACATCTTTTTGTTCCAGTCCCAGTTGTTGCTGCAATGCTTTTTTATTTTCTTTTTTGAAGGCAATGCTGTTTCTGTCAAAATTTTTTACAATACGCTCGTCTGTAGCCGGATTGTTTGCCAAAAAGTCAATTCCGTTTAATATACCGCTTAAATGATCGCATCTGCTTCTTAACACTCCATCCATACCATAGCCATATTGGGGAGTTTGTATCTCTTGAGCATATGTTTTGCTGACAGTGCTGATATGGTCTGCATACACCAGTCCCATTTTCATATAACTGACATTTCCATAAAATTCTGCATTTCCATTTTCAAAACACCAGTTTGGCACTCCCAACAGCTCCATGGTTTCTCTGCCAAAATTTCCTTGATACTGTAAATTGTGTATGGTATACAATGTTTTTATTTTAGAATAAAATATCATTTTTCCGTAAGTTTCTTTCAAAAGCATACAAACAGGACCTGTCTGCCAGTCATTACATTGTATCACATCTGGATAAAAATCTATCACAGAAAGCATATGCAATACTGCCTTTGAGAAAAAAGCAAACCTTTCATTGTCATCTCCATAGCCATATAACCCTTCTCTGCCAAAATAAAAATCATTTTCGATAAAATAAATGGGAAAGGGCTCTTTCTTTTTTAATATTTTTGCTTCTTGTGTTCTCCAACCTAAATTTACAAAAAAAGAACCTATATATTCTACATCTTTGAGATGTTCTTGTTTCATAGTCGCATATTTGGGAATTACCACTCTCACATCTACATCAGCCGCCTGCAGCGCTTTTGGTAATGATCCTATGACGTCTCCCAAGCCTCCGCTTTTTGCATAAGGAGCCGCTTCGGAAGAAACCATCAATACTTTTGTTTTTGTTAAACTTTGATCACTTGTCACCAGTAACCACCCTTTCGTCTACTTGACACACCTGTCTAGTGTTAATATTACTACAAAATACCACTTTTTTGCAAGTCACAATATTCACAAAATTTAAAAATTGCCATAAATTTTCTTTTTTTGTCCATACTATTATCAATTGGTGTTATAATAGTTTCACCTAATAATCTATTATTGGACATATCACTTAAATCAAAGAAAGGAATGAATTTTTATGGATACACTACCAAAAAGAAATGAAATGAATCCAAAGGATATGTGGCATTTGCAGGATATTTACAAAGATATTTCCGCTTGGGAAAAAGACTTTTCATTCGCTGAAAATGCTGTCAATTCTTTCACCTCTTTTATGGGAAAACTTGGTACATCTGCACAAATGTTATTAGATTGCCTCAAAAAAAGCAATGATACCAGTCTTATCATAGAACAGCTTTATGTATACGCTTTTATGGGCTTTCATCAAGATAGCACAAACACTCTCTATCAAGGACTTTCTTCCAGAGCGGAAACTCTAATCATACAATATTCTTCTGCTACAGCATTTATTGTACCTGAAATTTTAAGTATACCAGAAAACACGCTTTCTCATTTTATCAAAGAAAATGCTTCCTCCTTTGCAGTATACACCCATTTTTTGGAAAATATACTGCGCCAAAAAAATCATACATTATCTTCTGAGCAGGAAGCGCTCCTTGCACAAGCCGCAGAGTTAGCAGGAGCTCCTCAAAACATATTTACTATGCTTAACGACGCTGATATCAAATTTCCTATGATTGAAGATGAAAACGGAAAAAAAGTAGAATTAACAAAGGGACGTTACACCGCCTTTTTAGAAAATACAGACCGTCGTGTTCGCAAAGATGCTTTTACCGCTCTTTACAATACCTATGCAAAACAGCAAAATACTCTTGCCGCCACATATAGTTGCAGTGTAAAAAGCGATGTTTTTTTTGCAAAAGCCAGAAAATATACTTCCTCATTACAGGCTGCATTGGAAGATGACAATATCCCCATCACTGTTTACGACAATCTCATTAAAACAGTTCATAAATTTTTGCCTCTTATGCATCGTTATATTGCACTGAGAAAAAAAATATTATCTGTAGAAGAACTTCATATGTATGACTTATACGTTCCGCTGATAGCGGAAGCAGACAAAAAAATATCTTATGAACAGGCAAAACAGACTGTTACAAAAGCATTGTCCATACTGGGAAAAGACTATCTTTCCGCTTTAGAAAAAGGCTTAAACAGCGGTTGGATAGACGTTTATGAAAATCAAGGAAAAAGAAGTGGAGCCTATTCTTGGGGAGTATATAGCGTTCACCCTTATATCCTTTTAAATCATAATGATAACATCAATAGTATGTTTACATTGGCTCATGAAATGGGTCACGCACTTCATAGCTATTTTACATGGCAAAAACAGCCTTATATTTATAGCGGACACAAAATATTTGTAGCAGAGGTGGCCTCCACTTGCAACGAAGCATTGCTTATGAACTATCTCTTAGAACATACAGAAGATGTCCCAACCAAAAAATATCTGCTCAATTACTTTATGGAGCAATTCCGCGGCACACTGTTTCGCCAAACTATGTTTGCAGAATTTGAAAAAATTACTCATGAAATGGCAGAAAAAGGAGAACCTCTCACTTGCGAAAATATGAGCAAAATTTATTATCAGCTTAATCAACAATATTTCGGTAATGATATTGTCATTGATAAAGACATTGCCATAGAATGGGCAAGAATTCCTCATTTTTACAATGCCTTTTATGTTTATCAATACGCTACAGGTTATAGTGCCGCTATTGCACTTTCTCAAAAAATTACAAAAGAAGGTCAGCCTGCTATAGACCGTTATTTGGATTTTCTTTCAAAAGGAAATTCTGAATATTCCATTGATTTGTTAAAAGGCGCGGGAGTAGATATGACTACAACAACCCCTATTGAAAATGCTATGAAAGTATTCCAAAATCTGCTTGATAAAATGGAATCCCTTTGTTGATACAATCAAATTTCTGATTTTGCAAAGCCGATGGCATATACTCTCCATCGGCTTTCTCTCCTTTGATATTATGTTGTATGTTATTTACTATTTTATATAGTTTTTTTCATAAAATTTCATACTATTTATTTGTCAGTAAACACCCTATATTCCATATCATCATTAGCATTAAAACTAAAATAATTTTACATTTCTATAGTATTTTATACTCTCACAGATTCCATGCAAACCACATCTTTTAGATATATTTATGGTTTAAAAATTGAAAACAATGTTTTTACAAATGCATATAATCATTTCAACTGCTTTTTCCATAGAAGAAATGGGAATATACTCATAAAGACCATGGAAATTGTGACTGCCTGTAAAAAGATTGGGGCAAGGAAGTCCCATAAAGGAAAGCTTTACACCGTCTGTACTTTTAAAAATACAGCTTTTGTTTTATACTCCCTTTTTATTGTGCCCTTTTGCATTTAATCTTCCTTCAGCTTCTTTTTCGCTTTAGTAGTTATAATGAACGTTTTGACACAAAATTTTTAGATATCACAGATGATTTTCTAAAACATTTCTGCATATCAATCCCCTATTTATTCATAACCTATTCTACATTTCATTTATTTTACTTTATTTATGCATTAAGCATCTGCCATAATACTTCTAAAAATAACTATGCTTTGAGGTATCATAATATTGTAATTTCCAACTTTCTTTCAAAAAAAGAGATGTTATGCTATATCCATATTGTTTTTAAAAATCATTTTTTCTCTTATAGTCATTCTTTTTCAAATTTTATTTGCTAAATATCTCACTTTTTATCTTATACTCAAACAAAATTACTATGTCAAATTAATACATTTTCACGTTTCTATACTATCTTACTGAAAAAGTTTTTTACTATATCATTATCTAGCCATAACTCAAAAACATTTCACAATTTTTTTTAACATTACATCAATTTTTATTTTTATTAATCAAAACTACTAGTAAACTAGTGGTTAGAACAACCCTTAGAATGGGTATTACACGCCTATCATATTAACGTATTACAACTACAGGCAGCCACTAAAAGCGGTTGTTTGTTTTGCCTTATTCTTCTCCGCTACCCATAAGCAGATCTGTGTACTCTTTTCATGATATTTGATCTGTTATATCATTTTCTTTTAACTGATTTTTTATATATCCTTTTATCGCCTTTTCATTTCCTTCTACTGTATTTACAAAACGTCCTATTCACCAAAAGTTTCTTCTCTCATATCTATATTTCAAACTAGTATACCTATCAAATATCGTCAACACACCCTTGCTTTTGAGAAATCTTATAAACTGTGCTATGTTCAGATATGGTGGTATACTGGCTAGCATATGGATATGATCCAGACATGCTTATACTTCAATGAGATCAACCTTTTTCTTCACACAAATTTTTAATGATTTGCACTATATACGCTCTTCATTCTTTGTATGTTACTTTCTTTTTATATTTTATCCCAAACATTATATGATATTGCTATCTATATTTAAGTACTTTTTATTTCATTTTCCATATAAAAAAACTCCTAATTTGTTTTAGTAACAAAGTCGCTAAACCTTCATTCTAAAATTATCATTAGGAAGTTTTATATACGAAAGTATTTTATTTACCCTTAATAAAACTAGGGATTTTGTTCAGCTAAAGCACTCAATTACAAAAAGCATCCACCCGCCTAGCGGGTGGTTTTTCTCATGCGGGTATAGCCCTCTGTTCCTCGCGTATGCGTGAACGCATAACCTGATCTGCCAACTGCGCCTCTATTACCTGCTACCCTTAAAAGGGTTTTCCGATTCCAGTGTTAGCTGTTCTCCCAGTTGATCCTCCCTTCATTGATTCGCTATATATTCGGCTATTCTTTCTGTATTTTTTACTGCTGTGTTCACATAATATCCTTTAGACCAAAATTCTCTATTTCTATATTTATATTTCAACTCACTGAATTGCTCATATGACATCGTGCTTCTTTTTCCTTTCAAATACCCCATCAAACTTGATACACTCATTTTCCGTGGTATTTCTACCAGCATGTGCACATGATCCGGACATACTTCTGCCTTTAATATATTCACGCCTTTCCACTCACATCATTTTCTCAATATTTCTCCTACTGCTTTTCTTTTTTCGTAATAAAATACTTTTCTTCTATATTTCGGCGCAAACACAATGTGATATTTGCAATTCCCTTTTGTATGCGATAAACTATGTATATCCGTAATTCCCATATACAGACCTCCTTTTCACTTTATTTCTTGCAGTTGGCAGACCGCAATTGTATTATAGTGAAAAGGAGTTTTTACTTCTGCCTCAACGCCAGAAGGCTTTTTTGAACCACGCGTCTAACGCGTGGTTTTCTCTATACAAAAAAGGATATTCTAATAAAGAATATCCTCAAAGTATAGACAAACTATATTTTTTACGAACATAATACAGTAGAAAAGCTGGGCAAACCAGACCTTTTCCAAACAAAATACTCAGTCGAAATTTATTTTAACGACAAAAACAATAACTTTGTAGACATTTATGCTGATCAAACAAACTGCTTATATTTCTATCTACCGACCAAAAACTGAAATAACATGAGTCTTTAACGAAGAATTGTCAGCTCTGTCGACGCCCTCAGGATATTCTGAAAAAGAATATCCTTTTTTTATTTAAAAAATACCAATCACATTCACTCCTGCGCTAAATAATATTGTCATCACAACTGTTAATGCCAAAATAGCTTGATTTTTTTTTGCTAATTTCATCATTACCATTTCCTTTCTAAAAAAACAATATTTTCTTTTGGCTTATACTATCACATATTTTTATAAAATAAAAGTTCTTTTTACAATACTTATCCATATTTACACTATCTTAACAATCTACTTTTTCATAAAAAATACCTCTCTGTTCACAGAAAGGTATTTTTTTATTTATTTTATTCATATCGTAATGCTTTAATTGGGTCAGATTTTGCCGCTTTTCTTGCAGGATATAATCCAAAAAAAATACCCACCAAAGCAGAAAAAGCAAACGCCAGCAACATTACAGAAGGCTTTACCACTACCTCAACTCCCAATACCATGCCTCCTGCAATTACAACTCCGGCTCCCAAGCTTGCACCGATAATACCGCCTACAAGAGAAATGACAGCCGATTCTATCAAAAACTGTGTCAACACATCTCCCGTTCTTGCTCCCAGTGCTTTTCTAATGCCTATTTCTCTTGTTCTTTCTGTTACCGATACCAGCATAATATTCATAATGCCAATGCCTCCTACAATCAAAGAAATTGCCGCAATGGCTCCCACTGCCATAGAAAGAGTGCCCATCATATTATCTATCATGCTCATTTCTTCTTTTGCAGAGCTATATCGCACATCTTTTGGCTCTGCATTTGTAATTCTCGCCACATAATTTACAAATTGCTGTTCAAACGTTGTCGGAGCATTTTCCGAAACAAACATATCAATATTAAACATACCATTTGTTTGAATATCTGTTAAAATGCTTTCAGGCAAATAAGCCAGTCCTCTGCTGTTATCTGTTCCTCCCAAAAGTTTCATCAAAACCGATTGGCTATTTCGATAAACCCCTACAATATTAAAATCATCTATCACATCTCCGCTGTTTGCTGCCGGCGTATACTTTAGTTTTAATGTTTTACCTGTCACATCTGCCGTTCCAAACAGCTCTTTTGCAGTTGCTTCTTCTAATACAATATTATTTTTCTTTCCTTCATAATCTCTGTCGTCTATCATTCTTCCGGAAATAATATCTACTTTTTGTACCTTATCGTATCCGCCTCTTACACCTGTAGTTACAATTTGATAGTTTTTTCTTCCATTAATTCCTGTTACGGTTCCACCTTCCCCTGCTGAAATATATTCTATTTCATCAGAAAATGCTTCTACAATTTTTTCCACTTGGTCTGCTGTAAAAGGCTCGCTATAATAATAGTATCCATCAAATTTCATTACATAACACACTACTCTTCCCAATCCTATATTTTCATATTCATTTGCAAACATACTCCGCATGGTATCTCCGATTGATACAATGGCAATAACAGAACTAATTCCAATAATCATCCCAAGCATTGTCAAAAAAGAACGCATCTTATTGACACGAATAGCTGTCAATGCCAGTTTCATATTTTCCCACAAAAGCATCAGCTATTCTCCTCCCTTTTTGTATCTTTTAAAATTTGACCGTCTTGAAATCGTATCACTCTTTTTGTAAACTCTGCAATATCGTCTTCATGTGTAACCACAATTACAGTAACGCCTTCTTGATTTAGCTGTGTAAACAATTCCATAATTTCTACAGAAGAGGCTGTATCCAAGTTTCCTGTAGGCTCGTCGGCCAATATAATCGGGGGGTCGTTTGCCAATGCTCTTGCAATGGCAACTCTTTGTCGCTGTCCTCCGGAAAGTTCTTGAGGCAAATGGTCAAGTCGTTTTTCCAATCCAACTTTGCAGAGTAATTCTCTTGCTCTTGCTTTTCTTTTTTTAGAAGGCGTTTTGCCATATATCATAGGCAATTCCACATTTTTAGCGGCGGATGTTCTAGGAATCAAATGAAAAGACTGAAACACAAATCCTATTTTTTTGTTTCTTACCAATGATAATTTATTTTCAGAAAGCTTTCCCACTTCAATCCCATCTAAAAAATACTGCCCGCTTGTAGGTCTGTCCAAACAGCCCAATATATTCATAAGCGTAGACTTTCCCGAACCGGACTGTCCCATAATGGCTACATATTCTCCCTGTTCAATGGTAAGGTTAATATTTTTTAGTGCGTGTACCTGTATGGCGCCGGTATCGTATATTTTTTCTAAATTTTGGATTTTGATAATTTCACTCATGGTATCCACACCCGCCTTATTCTACATTTTCTACTTCTGTCTTTTCAGGCGTTTGCTCTGTTGTGGTTTTCTGCGACAACGCTGGGTCTGTTGCAGTCATGCCTTCTGTCAAATCTGCTGTTGGTGACACAATAATATTATCGCCTTCTTGCAACATATCGCTAAATACTTCTACATTCAAATCATTTTCTACACCTGTCGTTACAGATATCTCTTCAATTTTATTTTCTTGATTCAACCGTAATACGCTAACACTTCCATCTACATTTTCTCTCAGACATTCTAAAGGTAATATCAGTACATCTTTACTTTCTGCAATCAATATTTCTGCCTTTGCATTGATACCGGCTATCAGATTCTTGCTATCTCCTGTAATTTTAATAGTAATGGGAATAACTCTTTCAGAAGTGCCTGTTTTTTCTTCTCCTGTAGGAGAAATTCTATCTACAACACCTGTTACACTGTCTTCTTTTAATATATCTGCTGTAATTGTAACAGGCTGACCAATTTCTATTTTTCCAATATCATATTCACTTACCAAAACTTCCATTTCCAACTGGTCAATATTTTCTACTACAAACATAGGCTTGCTGTCATCTGTTTCATCTGCAAATCTGCCAAGTTTGATATTCACCCTTGTAATGGTACCGTCAATAGGGCTTGTAATTTGGCATTCTTCCAAATCTTTTCTTTTGTTGTTTAGTTCTGTTTGCAGCATAGCAATATTTTTTGCACGAGAAGCTGTAGCAGTGTCTTGGGAAGCCTCTATGTTTTTCAAGTCTGCCTCTGTTGCGATTACTTTTCCATTTTCTACTGTATAGCTCTCTACAGTCTGCTGCGCCAAATCATATGTATTTTTTGCTTCTTTCAATGCTTCTTGTGTTTCTGCTCCTGCCTGTGCCAATGTTTTTATATTATCATATTTTCTTTTTGCTTCATCTCTGTCCATCACAGCTTTTTCATATGTTATTTGTTGGTCTTTTAATTTATCCTCCAGTTGTGCTTTTGCCAGTTCTACATTCTGTGCGCTTCGGGAGATTGCCTCGCTATCCTCCACTTTTGCCAACGCTAGTTGGTCTTCCGCTCTTTTAATTTCCTGCTTTAATGTATCTGAATCCAGCACTGCCAACACTTGTCCCTTTTTGACCCTGTCGCCTTCTTTTACATTCAACTGTAACACCTCATAATGAAGTCTTGAAACAATTTCCGCACTTTCTGTTCCCTCCAAAGGCGCTTTCAAAGAAATACTTTCTTGAATATCTCCCTTTATAACAGGAGTTGTATTCACTGTCATTGCCACATCTACATTCGGTGTAGTCAATTTTCCATGAACAACCTTACCTGCAATCAAACAAATAACTACTGCTATGATAATGCCCTTTTTGTGCGCCAATATTTTTTCTTTCATACTTCCCTGACCTCAACTTTCATTAAATTTTTATTGTTTTGATTAATACGATATCCCCTTTCAAATCACTTCAAAAAAATATAATTTTGCCGCAGCAAACAGTAACTTTTATATCTTAGTATACCGTAAAATTCTTACATTGAACAATATGAAATCTTACATTTTTCAAACGCTTTTCTAACAAAATCATTACATTATTTTCTATAACAAAAAAATATAACAAAAAACATTTTATTTTTCATACAAAATGACATTATATCCTCAATACTCAAATATATAATTTATTTTTTATACCAATTTTCAAAAATCCATATTAGTAAAATAAAAATAATACTAACATCTCTTTTTTAAAAAGCATTATTTATCCAATATCTATTACAATCTATTATAAACTTTACTTCATCACAACAGCAACTTTTTTATAAAAAATGTTTATAGACTATCTACTAACATTTTATAAATCATTTTTTGCAACTACAAAATATTTTTATTATAACACAATGCCTTATTTTTGATAATATCGTATCTTTTCTGAAACAAATCGACACAAAATCGGATTTTTTATAGTTTATTTTTTTACAAATTCAAAAAATAGTATCAAAAATCAGTACTACGCCTAAAAGACATAGTTTGCACTAGCCCTATCAGGGTACATAAAATAAGTGGCGTCTAAATGATGCCGACTTTCCCTTTGTTCAATTTCTAGTAGTATGATTCTCTGCTATCCTTAAAACAGTCTTTCTATTACTTCGTATTTCACTTGTTTTTTATTTGATACTGCTTTTCTTATTTTCTTATGTATTTATGTATCATTGCTGTATTTAGACCAACTATACTCGCATAGTACCCTGTTTCCTAAAAATTTCTGTTTCCAAATTTATATTTTAAATTTACGTGTCGGTTGCATATCATTATGGCACTCTTTCCTTTTTAATACCCCATAAATGATGATACGCTCATTTTTGGTGGTATCCCCCTACCAAAGTACATGATCATATGCCCTTCTATGATTTTGCTTTCCATTTGCACAAATCTTTTATTATTTTTTGGATATCTTCACTTAATTGATAATAAATAATTTTCCCTTCTGCACTTTTGAATAAAAACAATATCATACTGATACACTCATTTTCTATGTGCTAATCTTTTCTCTCTCAGAGTAGTTACTAAGGACTGCTTTGCAGTTTTTGATACCAATATTATAACGTAAAAAAGGCACTCATTGATTTTTCAATAAGTACCTTCTTATTCTATTTTTTAATTTTTCAAAATATATCAAAAAAATTTTTTTGCAAAAAACCAAAATGTTTTTGACTCAAAAAATAAATTTATAGGCAATTTATTTTTTTATGCAACAGGAGTTGCTTGTTGCACTTTCTCATCTTGCTTGCGTCTTTCTTCAATGGCTTTTTTGGCAATCATATCTTTGACTTTCATCAGTCTTGTAGTACTTGCTCTATCATTTTCTTCCAGTTTCATAGCAATATATTTTATGGTTTCTTCATAATTAGGAATCATAACATTTTCAAGAGCATTTACCCTTCTTCTTGTTTTTTCAATTTCCTGTGCTAAAAGCTGGGCTGTTTTTTCACTTTCTGCCAACCGTAGCAAAGGCTGCATTGCCGCAGAAAAAGATTCCATGGCTCTATCCAGTTCACCAGAAGTGAACGCAAGCCCATAAGGATAAATGTCAGATTGATTGTCTTCTGTTTTAAAATCAAAAACAGGAACATTGACACTCATAATATTTTTTACAGAAACATCTACAACCACAGACTGTTTTGGCATCATCAGAGCTTCTCCCAGAACCTCTTGGCTTAATACAGCTCTTGCAATAATAAAATTTTGATAAGCGCCGTCTAATGCTTTTTCGGCCTCTTCTCTTAAACGTTTATTTTCTCTAACAATTTCCAAAAATTGTTTCATCAGTTCATCTAATTTATCCTTTAAAAGCTTGTGTCCTCTTGTAGCTGTTTTTAACTGTCTTTTCAGACGCGTCATTTCCATACGGGTTGGATTTACGTTTAATTTTGCCACGGTGCATCACTCTCCCTCTGGCAAATATTTCTCCAAATATTCATCCCGAATACGTTTTAATTCACTCTTAGGCAGCATACGCAGCAGTTTCCAGCCTACTTCCAATGTCTGCTCTATTGTTCTGTCTGTTTTAAAACCTTGAGAAACATACTCGTTTTCAAATTCCGTTGCAAATTTTGCATACATTAAGTCAATTTCGGAAAGTGCAGACTCGCCCAAAATTGCCATCAATTCTTTTGCGTCTTTTCCTCTGGAATATGCCGCAAACAGCTGGTTCATGGTGTCGGCATGGTCTTCTCTTGTTTTGCCTTTTCCAATTCCCTTATCTTTCAAACGAGAAAGAGAAGGCATAACATCTACAGGAGGTTCAATACCTTTTTTGTACAATTCTCTTGTCAAAATAATCTGACCTTCTGTAATATATCCTGTCAAGTCAGGAATAGGGTGTGTTTTATCTTCTTCCGGCATTGTTAAAATAGGTATCATAGTAATAGAGCCTTCTTTCCCTTTCATTCTGCCGGCTCTTTCATACATTGTTGCTAAGTCTGTATACAAATATCCGGGATAACCTCTACGACCCGGAACTTCTTTTTTCGCCGCAGAAACTTCACGCAAGGCTTCTGCATAGTTTGTGATATCTGTAATAATAACCAGTACATGCATTCCTTGTTCAAAAGCCAGATATTCTGCCGCTGTCAGAGCCATACGAGGCGTAGAAATACGTTCTACCGCCGGGTCATTTGCTAAATTTACAAATACAACAGAACGGTCAATGGCGCCTGTCGCTTTAAAATCGCTGATAAAAAATTCTGCATCTTCAAATGTAATGCCAACTGCCGCAAACACAACGGCAAATTTAGAATCTGTGCCACGTACCTTTGCCTGTCTTGCAATCTGTACTGCCAAGTTTGCATGAGGCAAACCGGAAGCAGAGAAAATAGGCAGTTTTTGTCCTCTAACAAGTGTATTTAATCCATCAATGGCAGAAACTCCCGTTTGTATAAACTCTGCCGGATATTCTCTGGCAGCTGGGTTGATAGGCGCGCCATTAATATCAAGACGTTTTTCCGGAATAATCTCAGGACCATCATCAATAGGCTTTCCCATACCGCTGAAAACCCGTCCTAAAATATCTGGAGAAACGCCAAAGTCAAGGCTTTTTCCCAAAAAACGCACTTTGCTTTCTGCAAGGTTAATACCTGTTGCGCTTTCAAAAAGCTGTACCAATGCATTATCTCCATTTACTTCCAGTACTTTACATCTTCTGATTTCGCCATTGGACAATTCAATTTCGCCCAGTTCATCATATTTTACATTTTCAACGCCAGTAACAACCATAAGGGGACCTGCTACTTCCTGAATACTTTTATATTCCTTTATCATATTTCCTCAGCCCCTTTCTGAATTAAGTCATCCACTTCTTCTTGAATATCTTTTTCAATTTCATCATATGCTTTATCTACATTTTCTTCTTCTACATATTTTGCACGACCAATTCTTTCAATCACCGGCAGTTTTGTAATTTTATTAATAGAAATGCCTTGTGCAATAGCTTCTCCTGCAATTCTGTAAAATTCCAGTATCAGTCTTAACATTCTATATTGTTTATGCAAAGACGTATAAGTATCTACTTCATGGAAAGAGTTTTGGTGCAAAAAGTCTTCACGAATAGAACGGGAAATTTCTAATATCAATCTATCGCTGTGAGAAAGAGAATCTACACCGACTAATTGCACAATCTCCTGCAGTTCTGCCTCTGTCTGAAGCAGTTTCATGGCCTCTTGTCTTTGTCTTGCAAAATTTTCATCTACATTTTTGTTGCTCCAAATGTCTACTTTATCTTGATACAAAGAATAACTTGTCAACCAGTTGATTGCAGGGAAATGACGTTTGTATGCCAAAGAAGCGTCCAAGCCCCAGAATACTTTTACAATTCTCAATGTTGCTTGCGAAACCGGTTCAGATGTATCGCCTCCGGGAGGAGATACTGCGCCGATTGCTGTCAAAGTACCCATTCTGCCTTCTTCCCCCAAACAGATCACTCTGCCGGCTCTTTCATAAAACTGTGCCAAACGGCTTCCTAAGTACGCAGGATAACCTTCTTCACCGGGCATTTCCTCCAAACGTCCGGACATTTCACGCAAAGCCTCTGCCCAGCGTGATGTGGAATCTGCCATTAACGCAACGCTATATCCCATATCTCTAAAAAACTCTGCAATCGTAATTCCTGTATAAATAGAAGCTTCACGAGCTGCAACAGGCATATCTGATGTATTTGCAATCAAAACTGTTCTCTGCATCAAAGATTCTCCTGTACGAGGGTCTTTTAATTCAGGGAATTCGTTCAAAACGTCTGTCATTTCATTTCCACGTTCGCCACAGCCAATGTATACTACAATATCTGCATCCGCCCATTTTGCAAGCTGATGCTGTGTTACTGTCTTTCCACTTCCGAAAGGTCCGGGAATTGCCGCAACGCCACCCTTTGTAATAGGAAAAAATGTATCAATCACCCTTTGTCCTGTTATCAAAAGAGAATCCGGAGATTGTTTTTCTTTATAAGGTCTTTCTTTACGAACAGGCCATTTTTGCATCATTGTTACAGCAATGTCTTCACCTTTTTCATTTGTAATGACACAAACTGTTTCTTCCACAGTAAAATCGCCCATATAAATTTCTTTGATTGTGCCTGAAAGTCCATATGGCACCATAATTTTACAAGTTACAACGGCTGTTTCCTGCACAGTACCAATGACGTCTCCTGCAATGACTTTATCACCGTTGTTTTTAACTGGCTCAAATTTCCATTTTTTTTCTCTATCCAATGAAGCAGCTTCTACACCTCTTTGGATATTGGTTCCCGATGCTGCATAAAGTTTTTCCAATGGTCTTTGAATCCCATCATAAATAGTAGAAATCAATCCGGGTCCTAACTCAACGCTCATAGGCATTCCCAAAGAAACTACTTTTTCTCCTGGTCCCAGTCCTGATGTTTCTTCATATACCTGTATGGAGGCTTTATCTCCATGCATTTCAATAATTTCACCAATCAAATGTTTTTCTGAAACACGAACCACGTCAAACATATTGGCGTCTCGCATACCCTCCGCTATTACAAGAGGACCTGACACTTTTACCACTGTGCCTGTTTTCATATTTATATTCACCCACATTCTTTTTGTCTTTTACTAAAAGGCATATTTTACCTTTTTGGTAAGGAATATTTTTGCCAAGCAAAGCAATTTTAATCGTTAAAAAGAATATCTGCACCAATGGCGCGCTTTGCGGACTCTCGCACTTCGTTCATGCCAAGTCCCATGCTTCCGCCAATACCGGGAATGACAATAATCGCCGGCATTTTATTATCTTTATATCGTGCAATATATTCTTGCACCAAAAGGCTTGCTTTTTCTGTAATGTATATAATGGCATATTCCTTTTCCGCCAAATCTTTTATAATTTTTTTTATTTCATCCGCTTCATAAGCAGGAAAAATATCAATGCCAAGTGCAAGAAAGCCCATAACACTATCTTTGTCGCCTATAATACCAACTTTATACATATGTCTCCCGCACCCTTTCTTTAATAATTTCACTGCTTATATGATTGAGTTTGCTTGTCAGTATAATTCTTACTGTTTTGATTTCCGCTTCTTTTGCATACAAATAAGCAATCAAAGGTTCTAATGTCAATGCCATATATTTTGCCGATTTGATATAGTTCATCAAAAAGTCATCGCAAAGTTTTTCAAATTCTGTAAATCCTTTTTCATATCCATCTTCAAAAATTTGACTGTACTCTGTTGCTTTAAAATGTTCTACCGGATTATCCGTACCGTATGCGCCAAAAAACACATCGGAAGAAATATTGCCGCCTTCTACAAATACTGTCATAAACGTTGCAAAATCTTTATTCATATGACGCATTCTCAAAAAGCTTTTTAAATTTGTCAAGTCGCATACCCTTGCAATATATCCTATGGCAAATTGATTTTTAGACGCCTTTGCCGCTTCTGTCATCTGACGGAAAGCTCCTTTGTCCAAAGCAATGTCAATGAGCTGTCCGCTTTGTGTTTTGCTGTAAAGCTCCAATGCTTCTGAAATGGCATTGCCCATTGTTTCGGGCAAATCAATGTAATTTCTCTCAAGAATGGCTTTTTTGAGCTTTTCAACAGGTTGTGTACCTCCTTGGACAATATATTTGCTTCCGTCAATCCCGGACACCTCTTCTTTGAGTAATACCTTCAAATTTTGATAATCATTTTTATACAAAAAGATATTGATAAATTTTTCTTCCGGTACCAGCTCACGAATGATTGCATAAGTATTGCTCAATTCAGCAGAAAGTACCTTTTCAAACTCTCTGGCATTTCCCTCCGGGACACTTTCATATCCATATTCTGTAAGCGTACGCAGACAGTTTTCTACTTCTTTTTCATCTGCCATTTGATTGAGTGTTTGTTTGCTCAGAAGGTTTTTTTCCAACACACGAATACGCGCCACAGCATAAGGATAAATCTTTTCTTGTGCCATTTTACCGCCTCCTTAGGCAAATAATACTTCTGCTGCAATTTGCTCTATATTTTCTTTTTCTACTGCCAATATGGCTTCGAAAGAATAGTTATACTCGATTTCCCCTTTTTTTACAATAAAACCGCCCTGCAAAGGTCTCGTTTCAGAAGACACTGTAATATGCTTTTGTTCTAATTTTTCCATCAAGGCGTTGTTTTGTTTATCTTTTTGAGAAAATACAACCTCATCTCCCTTTTCCGCTTTTTCCAGCATAGAAACAATCATCTGGATATATTCTTGTTCAGAAAGAGTAAAGAGCTTTTCTTTTACTCTTTCCAGCACCATTTTGACACATTCCTGCTTTTTAGCCAAAATCATTTTTTTTGCCTGCATTTCTGCTCCTGATATTTCTTTATCCCTTGCTTTTTCTGCTTCTGCATCAGAGAGAACGTCTTCATTTTCCAAAAATTTTGCAGCTTGTTCTTTTGCTCTATTAATGACACTGTCGGCTTGCTTTTTTGCTTCTTCCAATATCCTGGCTTTTTCAGCTACAGCATCTGCTACAATCTTATCTGTAATCTTTTTTTCACTACTCATAGGAGTGCTTCCTCCTTCTACAATTTTTATTTTCTCTCATTAGCCAACTTGGATACCATTGTATGCCAAGAAAGACACCAATAAGCCTAAAAGCGCATATGTTTCAACAATCGCCGCAAAGGTAATTGCTTTACCCAATTCTTCTGGTTTTTTTGCTACAATGCCAATGCCTGCCGCTGCCGCTTTGCCTTGATAAATACCGGAAACATATCCAACCAAGCCAATAGGCAAACCTGCCGCCAAAAGCTGGAAGCCTTGCGCTGCTGTTGGAATTGCAGTTCCCCCAATAATACCGGCTTTAGAAAGAATCAAAAATGCAATAATAAATCCATATAACCCCTGTGTACCGGGCAGTAACTGTAATACCAATAACTGACCAAATTTACTTGGATCTTCTGTTACAACGCCTGCCGCCGCCTGACCAGCAATAGACGTTCCTTTTGCAGACCCCATTCCTGCAAATAACGCTGCGATTGCCGCACCTGCGATTGCTAAAAATTGTCCGTCAGAAATAGCACTTAAAAATTCCATAATTTACATCTCCTTTTTTTCTATGATTTTTTATTCATTTACAATCTATATTTGATTTTTGTTTTAATCCTGTTCTGAAGAAACTGCTGTATATTTTGTTCTTCTTTTAAACGGTTCAAAAGGACTGCCGCCGCCTTCAAAGAATTTTCCAAAAAATTCAACATATTGCAGTCTGCTTGTATGCACATAAGCGCCCAAAGCATTGATTAAAAGGTTTGCCGTATGCCCGATAACGCCAATAAAAATCGCCGGTATGGGTCCTGCAATATCTCCCAAAAGGTTAATAACCTGACCAATAACTCCTGTAGAAAGGCAAAGCGCCATTAAGCGGGAATAAGAAAGAATATCCGCAAAATAACTTGTAATGCCATAAAGACTTGAAACTCCCTTAAATCCCTTCATAAAAATTCCTTTAAAACTTCTTCCTTGTGTCAATATCAGCCCTACTGCTCCTATGATAGAAAGATATTTTCCAACCTCAGACCATATTCCGATAGGACCCGCCACAACAGGAATAACCAATAAACAAATACCTGTTACAAACACATACCATAAGCCCACATCAAAAAGAGCGTCTATTGCCTTTCCATCTCGAATGAGCATATATCCCTTTATACCAAGACCTACATAAATGTGTATAATACCAAAAAGCAGTGACAACCCCATCAATACCATAACATCTTCTAAAGGATTAATCAGCGTCGGTATTGCAATCAAATCACCAAATATACCGCCGAATATACATCCCCATACAATGGTGGAAATACCGCACCAGCCCAGAAGTTTAAACAAATTCCCCTCTCCTTTTTTCATTTTTGCTTTCTTTACAATGAAAAAGGAAACCAATGCAATAACAACGCCATAGCCCGCGTCACTGAGCATCATGCCAAAAAATACAATATAAAAAAATGACATAATGCTATTAGGATCAATATCTTTTGTACTTGGACAGCTATACATATTTGTGATACTTTCAAAAGGCGTCACAAGGCTGTTATTTTCCAATAAAATCGGATAGCCTTCTTCTTTGTTGCCTTGCTGCGTTTCTACAACGCAGTTGAATTTGCTTGTCAGTTCTTCTGTCAAGCGGTTTGCTTCTTTAGAAGCAACCCAGCCGGTCAAACAAAAAGTATTTTCTGTTTTTACCAATTTTTCATGTGCTTTTTTTTGTTGTTTTTCTATTGTGTAATAGTCGTAAAGATTTTCCAATGCGGGAATCATATCGGCAAAAGCCTTGATATCTTCTTGCAGCTGCTGCTGTTCTTTTTTTCTTTTGTCAATCAGTTTTTCAAATTCTTTTATTCCTTGCTGTGCAGTTCCTTCTACCCTTGGCAATGCCGCCGGTACAAAACCAAACTCTTTTAATGCCTCCATTGCATTGTCGTATACTTCTTTGTGCGCAATAACATAACAATAGTCAAATTGTTTGTCGGATTTTACCACATTTACAACACTTTCCAGAGCCACTTCCTCCAGTTTGGAACGAACATGCTCCAGTTTCATTGTAGTAGGAAATGTGCCTAATATCATTTTGCTGTGTTTTGTTTCCAATTGATGCAGTTCCACATCCAAAGAAGCCCATGGCAAAAGCATTTCCTTTTTCATTATTGCTGCATTTTCTTCATTTTTTGCAGATTCCAAATCTCTATGAAACATATTGATATTGACTGCTGTTTCAAAAATTTTATCTTCCTCTGCTTCACTTTCTATAGACCGGTACCCTCTTTTAGGAGCAAACATAGGCTTTTTGACTGTAACATACTTTTGTATGCTCTCCAAACACTGCCCTATCAGCGAAATTTTTTGCTCAAGCTGTATGACGTCTGCTTCTGCACTGTCTCTGTGTAATGTTTGTCCATATTCTTCTTCCTCCAGCAGGTAAGCGCTGTCATCAATTTGTACCAGTCCACGTTTGATCAGCAAACTCAACATATCGCTTTTATCTGTATTTAAGCCTACAATAGAGAGCTTGCTCATTTCTACGATTGCCATCTTACCCCACTACCTTTCCAATCACTGCCTGTGCCGCCTTTTCCAGACGCTCCTGTGCAGTATTTTGAATTTGTTGGCAGTATTCTGCCGCCTGTGCCAAAATTTCATCTTTCGTCGACTGACTTTCTGCAATAGCCTTTGCAATTTTTTGTTCGCTTGCTTTTTTTGCCTCTTTTTTGGCTTCAGATAATATTATGTTGCTCTTTTGTGTTGCTTGTGCTTTCATAGTTTCTTTTTCAACAGACGCCTGCTTCAAAATTTCTTCTGCACGCTGTTCTGATTCAAGAATTTCTTTCATAATTTCAAATGCCACATTGCTTCCCCCCTTTACTTGTTTATTTTTATATATAGTAACCAAACAATATAAAAAATGTTCAGATATTTTTTATTTTTTTCTTTGTTAAAATAATAACTTTTTTCTTTTTTTAAATACATCTGTCCTTTCTAAAAAAATCCCCTTTTATTTTTGTGATACTTATACCTTTCTTTTTTTGGTTTTGACTATTTTTACAACTTTATATTGTATCTATACAAAAACATAATTTCTTACATAATAAAATACTACCTAACATTTGTCAATATTTACTTGTTTTTTCCTTAATATGACATACATTCATTTTTTATTTTTATTCATTGTTAAATCCACATCAAATTATAAGCAGAATTTTTTTTGTTTTATATTGATTTTTCAATAATTTTAATATCATTTTATTCAATGCCATATAGTTTTTAAAACAATTTCTGTGAATAAACATACAATTTCTTTTTAACCATAATTTGGTAATAGAGCATTTTAAACAATTTTTATATTTCTTTTTTTACAAAAACACTAAAAATGCTTTTTTAATACATAAAAAAATTACTAAAAAAGCGCTTATGACTCTTAATTTCCAACAAAATTGTCTTTCAACTAAGCATTGTTTTTTTATAAAAAAATTTATCAAAAGCAAATTATTTTCCCTTATTTTGTCAAAAAAACAGATAAGACAAAAAGACTTATCTGTCTGAATATCAAAAATTTATATTTATACTCTAAAATTTGAAACTCCTAACAAAGCCAATATTCCTTCGTCAAAGCCTCCTTTGCGTCAAGTCTTTGACAGTTGTTCCATCAGCATAACAGCCTTAAAACGCTTTCTTTTCCTCGTCAAAAGTCAATTCCGGCTACACATTCCATTTGGAAAATGCTTCATTTTTCAAACCCTTTTGCAGCATTATATTTATAAAAATTTATTTTTTTGTTTTTCCCATTCTATTTCCAAAAAGGCTTGCTTAAAATCTCTTTTCATCCAGTTTGGAATATCATATTCACTCATCTGTTCTAATGTCAGCCAAAGATATCTATCATGCTCTGCACTTAATTGTACCTCTCCTGCTTCATAAAGACAAACATATGTAAAAATACAAAGATGTATATGAGGCTTTATCACATCAAACAAACTGAGCGGTTTTATAATTTTTACAGATAAATTCGTTTCTTCCCTAATTTCTCGAATCAGCCCTTCTGAAGAATGTTCAAAATAGTGAATGCCTCCTCCAGGCAAATCCCATTTTTCTCTTCGATTCATATAACTGCTTTCGATTTCTTGAGGAGAACGATGCAGAATCAATGCTTTTTCCTCTCGTATAATGATGGCTTTGACAGCCACAGCAAAATCCCGCTTCATTTGTTCTCCCCCTTCTTTTTTCATTTTGTCTTGGCACTTTGTAATAGTTCTTTTAGCTGTTGCTCTTGAAAATGATATTCTTTGCCACAAAAATGGCAATGCAGCGTTGCCTGTTTATCTTCTTTTATTATTTTTTCCAATTCCTCTTGCCCAATACTAATAAGGGCTTTTTCTACTCTTTGCTGTGTACAGTTACAGTAAAAGTAAAGAGGTATGGTATCTGTAATTTTTGGCTCCAAACCTTCCAACAGCATACTTAATATTTGCTCAGGCGTTTTTCCCATATCATACAAATCTGTAATATAAGGCATTTTTGCTACATTTTCTTCCAGTCTTTCTATCACTTCTTCCGGAGTATCCGGCATAAGCTGTACCATAAAACCTCCGGCTTGTTTCACAGTGGTATCTTTGTCTATGAGCACACCCAAGCCAACAGCAGAAGGAATTTGCTCTGACTGCGCAAAATAATAAGTCAAATCCTCTGCAATTTCTCCTGTCACCAATTGGATTTCTCCGGAATAAGGCTCTTTCATGCCAATATCTTTTATGATTCTTAATACGCCTTGTCCGATGGCTTTGCTCACGTCCAATTTTCCGGGATATTTATCAGGCACCTCTACAGTTGGGTTAAAGACATATCCCTTTGCAGTTCCTTTACTGTCTGCTGTTACCACAATCCCCTGCAAAGGTCCGTTTCCTCTTATTTGAAGTGTAATCAAATCCTTTTCCCCTTTTAATGTAGAACCCATCATACAGCCGGCTGTCAGCAATCGTCCCAATGCGGCTGTTGCTACAGGAGAGGTATGATGCAATGTTCTCGCCTCCTGCACCATATTTTTTGTATCAGCAACAAATGCCCTTATGGCTCCATCGGCTCCTACAGCACGCAGTAATTTATCTTTCATAATTTGTTTCCTCCTGCAATACATCACAATATTGTGTTTTCTCTACTTCTTTTGCTACTACATAAATTCTTTGGCTTTCAGCCTTTGGCGGCTCAAATGTATAAGCATCATACATAGCAGATAACTGTAATCCGCTTTGTTGCAAAAGATTTTTTATGGTTTGTATGTCATATGCCTTCTCATAGTGATATTCTTCTTTTCTAACATAACTTCCATTTTTGTCTTTCAAAAAAAAATTCATATAAAATTCATTTATTTTTTCTGTTTCATCATAATAATTTTCCCATATATACGCCGCATTTTCTCTTGTTTCTCCAAAAGAATTTTGTCCCAATATCTCTTTAAATTTATATTCTGTATTTAAATCAAATATAAATAATCCCCTTGGATGAAGATAATTATTGACTAAACGAAATACTTGCAGCAATTCCTTTTCTTCTGTAATATAATTTAAACTGTCATACAAACTAATGATACAATTTACAGTACCATATAATTCAAATTCCCTCATATCCTGTAAAAGATACAATATATCCAAGTTTTCTGCCTCCGCCTTTTTTTTGGCTTCTGCCAGCATATCCTCCGAAAAATCAATGCCTATCACATCATATCCTTCTCTTGCCAAAATTTGAGTCACATTTCCCGTACCACAGCCTAAGTCTGCAATCAGCTTTGGATGACAGTTTTCTTTTTTCCAAATTTTTTTGATATATTCCACCCACATATCATAGTCTGTTTCTTCCATAAACATATCATAAACTGCCGCAAAGCCTTCATACGCTTCCATATTGCCACTCCTTCATATCTGCCTTTAAAAGACAAATGAAATACTGTCATAATTTATATTTTTTTATTATATAACTTTTATAAAATGATTGCAATACACTTTCCGCCACACTTACTTATAAAAAAGGCAGTTTGCTTTTTTTTACAAACCACCTCAAAGCTATGAAAAAAATAGTTAAAAATCTTTTTTATTATTTATAAAAAAATTTAAAAAACTATATTTTATATACTATCATTTTTATGATTTTTTTGCTCTTGCCTTTTTCTTTTTCCCATAATTCCTCCAATTTTACCGCTCTCTCTACTAGTTAATCCTTTCCATCCTACTTTTTGTACTTTTTCTAAAAGCCCCAGTTCTTCTGCGATTTCATATTTCATTGCCAAAGCTTTTTTTTGTTCTGCCGTCAGCTCTTTTTTCTTTTGCAT
>DVLQ01000104.1 GCA_018715395.1 Candidatus Coprocola pullicola
TTCATGATATGATTATAGATTATTGAAAAAACATCATGTAGATAGAGTCATTGCCGTTTTATAATATTGCAATAAAAAAGTAGTAAAATGATAAAAAAAAGGAAGTGAGAAAACAGATATTATTTTTGGGAGATAGCGCATTGTATGAAAAAAGCATTGCAGTGCAAAAAGAAGAGGATTTGACACAGTTAGTGCAAGACCTTCATGATACGCTTATGGATTATCGAAAAAAACATCATGCGGGCAGAGCCATTGCCGCTCCGCAAATTGGCGTAAAAAAAGGGTCATCTATCTTTATATACAAAAGCCTATTGTGTTTGTCAATCCTATTCTTACATTTGATGGAGAAGAAAAAATGCAGGTGTTAGACGACTGTATGTCTTTTCCTCATTTGCTTGTAAAGGTGATGCGATATCAAAAATGTTCTATAGAATATTTTACAATGCAATGGCAAAAAAAGAAAATGGAATTGACAGGAGATTTATCAGAGCTGTTGCAGCATGAATATGACCATTTAGACGGTATTTTGGCAACCATGAGAGCAATAGATAACAAATCTTTTGTGGCAAAATAGAGCATGATAAAAAGTAGGACATGATAAAAAATGAAAAAGGAGGGAAATGTGATGCATGGAGACGCCAAATATCTCATACGGTTTTTAGCAGGTGCAGACAAGAGGTTTGAGATTCCTGTCTATCAAAGAAATTATGCTTGGAGGGCGCCTCAATGTAAGGCATTGTATGATGATTTAATCAAAATAGCAAAAACAAAAAAGAACCATTTTTTAGGCAGTATTGTATCTGTGTACAATCCAAACAGCTATGACCGGGAATATTGTATCATTGACGGGCAGCAAAGGCTGACAACCATTTCACTTCTTTTGCTTTGTATGTATCATTTATTGCAAAGAGGAGAGGTTGTGTCAAAAGAAAAAAAACTGTCTCAAAAAATTTATGAAGAATATTTGATTGACAAATACGGTTCAGAAGAAACCAAAATAAAACTCAAACCCATTGAACAAGACAGAGAGGCTTTTTGGCTTTTATTTCAGGAAAATAAACAAAAAAAAGAAAATTCGCTGATTACAGCCAATTATGAATATTTTTATAAAAGAATACAAAAACAAGAAATTTCTATAGATGATTTGTTTGAAAGTATCAGTCGCATTATGATTATTGATATCAGTTTAAATCATGAAGATAATGCGCAAATGATATTTGAAAGTCTTAATTCTACAGGCATATTACTGGAAGAAGGAGACAAAATCAGAAATTATATTTTTATGGGACTTTCTGAAAAAAAACAAAAGCTTTATTACAAAAAATATTGGAGTGCCATTGAAAAACAAAGTGGTTATGACGTTAGTAATTTTTTTAAAGAATATATAACACTCAAGCAGCAAAAGATACTTTCCAGCAAAGGCATTTATACTGCTTTTAAAGAATATATGGAGCAAAAAGATTTGGAAGAAGAATGCAAAGAAATGGAAAAATATGCTTGTTGGTATGAAAAACTGCTTTTTGCAAATACAAGTATAAAAAAAGTGAATGATGCTATTGAGAGATGGAAAAAACTGGATTTTTTAGTGACAGTTCCTTTTTTTTGGGAAGTATTTGGACTTTGGCAACAAAAATATCTGACAAATGACGAGGTGTTGGAAATATTTCATTGTGTGGAATGTTATTTGTTTCGCCGCGTTATATGTGATTTACCTTCTGCTGTATTGCCAAAGATATTTCTTTTTTTGCATAGGGATATTTTTTTATTGGAAAATAATACAAAACAATATGTTGCAAAATTAAAATATATATTACTGCAAAAAAGACAAAAAGAAGCCTTTCCATCAGACGAGGAGTTTTCAAAGACGTTTGTTTCCAGAAATATCTATGCCATGCCAACCAAAACAAAACATTATATTTTAGAAAGACTGGAAAATAAAAACAGCGCAGAAACCAAAAACATCTATATGCTTTTGGCAGAAGGGAGCTGCAGTATAGAGCATATTATGCCTCAAAAATTAACGCAACAATGGAAAGAAGATTTGGGAGAAGACTGGCAGAAAATACATAACCTTTGGCTTCATAGAATTGCCAATTTGACATTGACCGCCTATAATGGAAAATACAGCAATAAGTCTTTTTTGCAAAAAAGAGATTTTAAAGAAATTGGACTGAAAGAAAGTGGCTTTCGTATGAACCAAAAAATTGCTCAAAAACAAAAATGGGGCTTAGAAGAACTTTTGCAAAGAAGTGATGAATTAGAAAAAACCGCATTGCAAATATGGTCTTTTTCTGATGCATTGTATCAACCGTTTCACAAACCTTTGCAAGAATATACACTGGAGGAAGAATATTGTTTTAGGGCAAAGCAGATTGTCAAATTTTATTTTCAGGGAGTGGAGGAAATTGTGACAAGCTGGCGGGATTTTTATGAAAAAATACTAATTATGCTCCATGATAAAGACAAAACAGTGCTAAACCAACTGGCAGACAACATTTCACAGCAAGGACTTTCCAATTATGTGGCAAGGAAAAAAGAATTTTTCCAAAAACAAAATTGCTGTCAAATTAGTGATAATATTTATGTTGCGGCTCATTTTTCCACTCAACAAAAAATTAATATTTTAAAAAAGTTTTTTACTCTTTATAAAATAGAAAGTGATGAAGTGATTGTTTCTTTAAAAGAAGAATAATATTTTAAAAAATATTATAAAAAATAGATTTATTTTAATACTATTTTAATCCAAATTAACTATGCTTTTTTATAAAAATATTTATTGAAAAAAAGATATAAAAAATGTAAAATAAAGTGGTATGATGAAAAGGAGGGGATATAATTTGTTAAAAAGACAAAAAAATCAATCTATAAAAGAACAGATTTTTTCTGGCTACTTTGTTGTGATAATTATTACAGTTATTTTATTAATTGCTTCAGTGATTTATTTGGCATACATCAGTAAAAGTTATCGTGTTGTGTCAGAAAACTGGCAACAGCAAGGACAGACGCAAATAGCAGTCAGTCAGCATTATCAGTGGCTGGAAATGTTAAATGAAAGTATTTCTACTGGAAAAAGTTTTGAAGGATCTCTTGACCCTACAGCCTGCAATTTTGGAAAATGGCTTTCTTCGATGGATACTTCAAAGATAGAAAATGCAACCATCAAACAAGCCTTAATAGCCATTGAAGCGCCTCATCAACAAATACATACAAAGGCAAAAGATGTGCTTGAATTGTCAAAGACAGACAGAGCAGCAGCTTATGAAATGTATTTAAATGAAATTAAGCCAAATACCCAACAAACAATACAATATCTTACTACAGTTAGCAATACTTATGAATCTATTGCAAATCAAGAGGATGCAGCATTGCATTTTGAAATTCGTATGGCATTGATTACAAGTGTTCTTTTATCTATAATAGGTATTGTTTCAGCAGTGTTTTTTGCAAATTCCAGTTCAAAAAGAATATCAAAGCCTATTGCCGATATCACTGTTTTGGCACAACGTATGGCATTAGGGATTTATGATGATAAAATTGCTATTGATGATAAAATGTTGGAGGAAGAAATTGTACAAAATGGGAAAGGAAATAATGAAATTATAACATTGTTAAAATCTTTCTGGCAAATGGCGGAACATATCAAAGAAAATGTCAGAGTGGTAGAAAGAGTTGCCCAAGGAGATATGACAGTATTTGTAAACATACAATCTTCTGAAGATAAACTTGGCAAAAGTCTTTATAAACTAGTACAATCCAATGATTTTACCTATGCCAATATATTAAAAGTGGCTAGTGAAGTAGCTTCTAGTGCAGAGCAAATTGCAAATGCGGGACATATGTTGGCAGAAAATGCTACAAAGCAGGCTTCTGATGTACATCAATTGAGTGATACCATTGAAGCGGCAAATGAATTGGTACAAAAAAATGTAGAAAAAACTCATCAAGCAAATGCTATTTCAAATGAAATCAGAAATAAAGTTTATGAAAGTACAGAAAAAATGAAGACATTGAAAGAATCTGTAGAAGAAATCAAAGAAGCTTCTGAAAAAATATCTTCTGTTATCAAGTCTATTGAAGATATTGCTTTTCAAACAAATATTCTCTCTTTGAATGCTTCCGTAGAAGCAGCAAGAGCCGGAGAGGCAGGAAAGGGCTTTGCTGTAGTGGCAAATGAAGTGCGTGTATTGGCATTACGCAGTGCGGACGCTGCAAAAAACAGCAAAGCGCTTATTGAAAATACTATGCAAAAAACAGCACTGGGAGTAGAAGTTTCCAATGATGCTTTTTCAAAATTTTCTGATATTGTCAACCATATTGATGATATATTAAAAGTAATTGTGGATATTTCAAATTCTTCTGATATGCAAAATGAATATATGACGCATATCCATGAAGAAATTTCTGAAATTAACCGTGTGGTATCTAATAATGCAGCGGCAAGCGAAGAATTTTCGGCAGAAAGTCAGAGTATGAAACGAGACGCAGCTATATTAAAAGAAGAAATGCACCAATTTAATTTGAGAAAAAGAGAGCCTGGAAAGCCTTATATTCCACCTGAAAAGAAAAATGATGCAGAATTTATCAAAGAAGCGTCAGAAAACTATAGACATTTTATGGAAAGTCATGAAAAATAATTTTAAAAAAGACATTGGTTTAAAAACTAATGTCTTTTTTTTAGAGTTTTTAAATAAGAATTATAGTCTTTGTGGAATTATATTCTTTTAATAATAATTCTATTGACGAAATTATAAAAATGTGCCATTATTAAGAAAGAAAATTGGTTTATGTTATTTATATAAAAAGGAGATACTATATTTTATGAAAAGAATTCTGAAATTAGGTGAAATAGAACAGCTAAAAAATAAAGGTAGTATTGGAGAAGAATTATCTCAATATCTTATAGAGGGATTTTTAAACATGTTACAAAAAATAGATACTAAAATTCCTGTATATGAATTTGATTTAACAAAATACGGAAAAATTGTTGTTTTTGAGCTAAAAGATAATCTTTCTAATTTGACAAAGACAAATTTTGATATCAAAACAGTAAAAAAAGTGTTGATGAATGTGTTTGATGAAAAACTTTATTATACAGGAGAAATACTTTGTAAAGATGGCAAAACGGTCCATTTTGCCGCACCAAGAGTTGTTTATGAAAAAAATATAGAATATTGGTTTCGGTCTTGTTGTGCATAAAAAAGAAGATTAATATTACAATAAAAAAATATTGACAGAAGTTTATTGTATATTTAAGATGTTATTTGAACTGATATAGAAAATGGGATATTTTTATGAATTAAGAGAAGGAAAATATAGAATGTATTACTAACAGCAACAAATATTATAAATTAATCTATTCATATATTAGTAGTCTGTTTTATATTTTACAAATGTTTGAGTGATTTTGTTCAATGATATGCATATTGAAATATTAATAAAAAACAAACATTTTTATAATAAACAGTATCCTGTAAATAAAATAGGAAGTAATTATAAAAGAGTAATAGACAAGTAGAAAGAAAAAAATATCTACTCGCCTAGCGAGTGGTTTTCGCTATGCAGGCATATCTCTCTGCTCTTGGCTTATACATAAACGCATAAATGCTCTACTAACTGTGTATCTATTACCTGCTACTGCTAAAAGGGTTTTTTGATTCCAGCGTCAGATGTTGTTTTAATTATTCTTCATTTAATTAATTGACTATCTATTATCTGTATTTTTTGCTATTGTATCATAGCCTTTAGACCAAAATTACTATATTTGTATTTTAACTCACAAAATTGTTTCTTATCATATCATATTGCTTTTTCCTTTCCAAATATCCCATAAAACTTGATATACTCGTTTTAGGCAAAGTATACGTAACATGCACATACTTCTACTTTTCACTTCTTTTCTCTCACATAATTTTTTCAATATTTCTAATATTGATTTTCTCTTTTGGTAATAAAATTTTAAAATTTTGGTAATAAAACATTTTTCTTCTATATTTCGTTGCAGATATAATATTTGTAATACCATTTTGTATGCCATAAACTATGGATATTCACAATATGCATATATAAAGCTTCTTTTCACTATTTTTACAGTAGATAAATTGTAATTCTATTATAGTAAAAAGAAGTTTTTACTTTTACCTCAACGTCAGAAGGCTTTTTTCATGTGTTTAATGTGTGGTTTTCTTTATACAAAATAAAAACCATACCTAAAAGATGTGGTTTACTCTAGTATAAAATAGCCAGTATTTAAATGACGCTGAATTTTACTTCGTTCAAGCTTTGGTGATAGATTGTTTGCCGTCCTTAAAAGAGTTTTTCTATTTTTTTGTATTTAGATTATATTCTACTTGGTTGGGCTATTATGTATTTTTGAATTATTGCTGTATTGAGTCCAACTGTACTTATATAATATACTGCTGTCTGGAAATTTCTATTCCAAATTGGCATCTCCATTACATATCATCATTGCAGTTTTATCCCATAAACGATGATACATTCCTTTTTGGTGACATCTCTATCGGAAGATGGACAGTATCATATGCCCTTCTATGATTTCTATTCCTAAATCTTTTATTATATTTTGGATATTTTCACACAATTGAGTATAAATTATTTTCATTCTGTACTTGGAAATAAAAACCATATGATACTTATACACCTATTTTGTATGTGATAAGCTATTTGCCATAGGGCATGTTTGTAAAATAGTTAAGGCTTGCACCTCCTTATTTTACATCAAGAGTCATGCTTTTGTTTAAGCTTTTATCTTACTCCCAGAGCGGTTGATTGTACATTAAAGTAATCATAAAAATGCCCCCATAAGGGGGCGATAAAATATGACTGTCAATAAATAGGCTCTGGACAATCGTTCTGTTTTTGAATATTTAGAGAATGGAGGTGAGGAGAATCGAACTCCTGTCCGAAAACCCTTCCATAAGGACTTCTCCCATTACAGCTTTTCTTTTTACATTCCCTCAGATAACCGCCGAAAAGCAGGCTGTTACCTTTGGTAGCTTCATAAATCTTTTCTGCCGGCAAAGCTTATGACAGAAAGTGCACCACCTATTCGGCGCCAGCATCTCTAGCAGTGGTCGACTAGAGGCTGACGAGCAGCGCTTAGGCTGCTGCTAAAGAATAATCTTTGTCGTTTCTTTTTAAAGGTTTCGGTTTGATAGGCAGTGACCGATGCTGCCAATGGCTATCCTTATTTTCAAAGCTCCCGTCGAAACCATTGCACCCCCAAGAATGTAATTTTTCAAAGTGTCAAATTTCGGATTTTGAACTCTTTTTCTGCCTGACGACGCTGGTCATTTTTGGCAATGGTTTGTCGTTTGTCATAGAGTTTTTTTCCTTTGGCAATACCAATGTCTACTTTTACAAGACTTTTGTCAAAATAGACTTTTAAAGGAACAACTGTATATCCAGTAGCTTGTATAGCACCTGCGATTTTTCTGATTTGACTTTTGTGCAATAACAATTTTCTGGTACGCAAAGGGTCCTGATTAAAGCGGTTTCCCTGTTCATAAGGGCTGATATGCATTCCATAGAGAAACGCTTGCATATTTTCAATGCGTATAAAGCTTTCTTTCAAACTGCATTTTCCCTGACGAAGAGATTTGACCTCTGTTCCGCAAAGGGCAATGCCTGCTTGAAATGTTTCTTCTATAAAATAATCATGATATGCTTTTTTATTTTGAGCAATGAGTTTTTTTCCTTTTTCTTTTGCCATAAAAAACACCTTTTTCCGCCTACAGTCAATGGTAATTGCTTTACTATTATAGCATACTGAAAAAAAAAAGCAAGTACTAATGTTTTGTCAAAATGTGACGAAAAACAACAACCTAAAAACAAAGTGTTTTGCTGAAAATTATTATAAAAATAGTATCATTTTATAATAAAAATAGATTTGTTTTTTGATATAATTTCATAATATATTGCTTTTTATACCAGGTTAGAGTATAATAAAAATAACAAAAGAATACAAAAATGATGTAATTATGAAAAAAGAGAATGAGCGTTTTTTTTAAAGGGGGCGTTGGTATGAATAAGCCTATTATCACAATCAGCAGAGCTTATGGAAGTGGTGGACATGAAATTGGAAAAAAGTTGGCGGAAACATTGCAAATACCTTTTTATGATAATGAGCAAATTTCCATACTGGCACAAAAAGAGGGAATCAGTAAGGAACTGCTGGCGGATGCAGAAAAAATCGGTTCAAACAATATATTATTTTCTCTTTCTAAATTAGGTCCTTCTACAGAAGTGTACGGTATGCCTTTAAGCGAAAGAATTTATGATGTGCAAAAAAAAGTCATTCAAGAAATTGCTTATAAAGGACCTTGTGTTATTGTAGGAAGATGTGCAGATTATATTTTAAAAGATTTTGAAAATTGTGTACATATCTTCATTACAGCCTCCTTGCCTACAAGAGTACGGCGCGCTGTATCCGAATATCACTTAACAGAAGAAAATCCGGAAAAGAAGGTTTTAAAAGCAGATAAATCCAGAGAGCTATACTATAACTATCACACAGGACAAAAATGGGGCGAGGCTTCTAATTATGATATTGTTATTAACACAGACAGAACAGGACTAGATAATGCTGTAACCATCATTGAAGCTTATGCTTATATGCAAAACGAACAAGCGCCTATCAAACCTGTACCAAAATTCTAGCCAAAAAAGAACTGCCAGAAAAAACGGCAGTTCTTTTTATATCGAGAAAAACACACGTTAGATGTATAGTTTAAAAAAATTCTCCGGCGTTGAGATAAAAGTAAAAACTCCTTTTTGCTATAATAGAATTGTGGTTTATCCACTGTAAAAATAGTGAAAAGGAGATTTGTATATGGATATTGTGGATATCCATAGTTTATGGCATACAAAATGATATTACAAATATTATATTTGTGACGAAATATAGAAGAAAAATGTTTTATTACCAAAAGAGAAAAACAATAGTAGAAATATTGAGAAAATTATGTGAGAGGAAAGGGATGAAAAGTAGAAGTATGTGCATATACGTATACCGATAGAGATACTGCCTAAAATGAGTACATCAAATTTTGTGGGGTATTTAAAAGAGAAAAATAGTACAATGTGACAAGAATCATTTCATGAGGTGAAATACAAATATAGTAATTTTAGTATCAAGGATATGATATAACAGCAAAAAATAGCCAATCAATTAAAAGAAGAACAACGAAAAGGACAGCTGATACTGGAGTTAGAAAACCCTTTTAGCAGTAGCAGGTAATACAGGCACAGTTGGCAGAGCCGTTTATGTGTTTATCCATGAACCCGAAATGGAGAACTATGCCCATATAGAAACAACCACCCTTCTTAGTGGGTGGTTATTTTTTTATGCATTTACATCAATTTGTATACCAATAGGAGCAGGAATAGGCTTTTCGTACTCATTTTGGTCAAAACGTTGTTCCTGCTCTGTAGTATGAGATATTTGACTCTCTTGCTGAAGAAGGATTGTTTTTGTAGTTTGTATGGATTGGAGCATATTCCATTGTTGTTTGACTGTATCAATGAGGTCTTTATCAAGTTCTTCTATTTGTTCATTGTTTTTTTGTTCCATGTAAAAAATCCCTCCTATAGTTATTGATGGTATGAAAAGGAGAAAAGAAAAAGTATTTTTAGAAATATTATATAGGAAAATAAAATTTTTTTTGTTAATATAAAATGAATTTTGTATTAAAAAATGAAAAGAAATTTGAACAGAGTATAGACAAATTATATTCTTACAAATGTAATATATCCAAAAGTATTCGCAAACGAAGCATTTCCCAAATGGAATCTGTATTCGAAATTTAATTCCTACAAAAAAACAGCGTGTTTAAAGACATTTATATGGATGGAACGAAATGTTTATACTAGTCAAAGATTTCAATGAAAGGAGTCTTTGACAAAGGATTGTCGACGTCCTTATTTAAAAAAACAAAAATACGAATTTATTTATTTTATTCTAACACAGATTTTTTGAAATTTCCACTTTTTATTTTGTTTCACAAAAAGAATATCGTTGCTTTTTTTTACAATATCTGTCATACTATTTTAAAAAGGAAAGAAGGCGTTTTTATGAATTACAAAATAGAACCGGCTTATGAAAAATTGGAAGAAATCAAAATGTTGTTTCAGGAGTATACAAGTAGTTTGGGATTTGACTTATCTTTCCAAAATTATGAACAGGAATATCGCTCTTTGCCGGGAAAATATGCTCCTCCAAAAGGAAGGCTGTATTTGCTTGTTTGTGAAGGGATTGCGGCAGGGTGTGTTGCATTAAAGCCCTTGGAGGAAAATATTTGTGAAATGAAACGGCTTTATATAAAAAAAGAATACAGAAAACATCACTTTGGAGAAGAGTTGGCAAAAAAAGTGATAGAAGACGCCAAAGCAATAGGATATGAAAAAATGTATCTGGATACTATGTCATTTATGAAAAGCGCTATAGGCTTATATCAAAAGCTGGGGTTTGAGGCGGTAGAGCCATATTATGAAAATCCTATGGAGGGTGTGCTGTATTTTCAATTGCCATTAAAATGAATTGTTTTTTCTTTTTTATATAACATAAATATTCTATTTTTATAAAATAGAAGAATACAATAATAAGCATGGAAGAAATTTTAACAGAAAGTGTTAAAAAAAGAATATATGGTTGTATTTTTAAATAAATCATTTATGACCAGAGTGTAGAGAAACTATATATTTTTATAAATGTAGCATAGCGAAACTGTTCCAAAAAACTGTTTGACAATGATAGGCTTAAGAGAGTTTTGCATATCAGAAGTTTTTTAGGTTTTTAAGTCGTTTTTTCAGCTTGTTTGATTTAGAGTATATGCTATTGCCAATATCATTGTGATTGGATAAAATATTTCTGACAGTTGTCTGTGCCTATGTATACAGTTGGCTGAAGTTTGTATGAAATAATTTGAAGTGTTATCATAAAGTTGTAACAGGAGTGGCTAACAAGATATCATTAATTTTATAAAGAAAAGAAGTACTCATTATGTTACAAAGTTACATACTTGAATTTAAAAATAAAATTGTCCATCTCTATTTGGCAGAGGAAAGGCTTGCAAAGCGAAGCGTTTCTTAAATGCAATTTCTAGTCGGAATTTACTTTCCATAAGCAAAACAGTGAGTTTGAAGGAAAGGAATTGTTTATATTTGCGTCTACTTGTTTTGAATAAAATGAGCCTTTGACAAAAGATTGTCGACTTTGTCCACATCCTATTATGATAACCTTATTTTATAAACAAAAACAAAATATTGTTTGTATGGTATAATATCTTTTTTTACAAATATTACTTTTTTATAAAAAAGATATTGCTTTTTTTTTAATGGAATGATATAATAAAGCACTGTGAGTACAGGCAGTCCGCTGTCATACAAAGAGTGTGGCAAGAATGTCTTTGAGGAAGGGAGGAAACAAATATGGATATTATCAAAGAATTAGAAAAAGAACAGCTCAAAAGCGAAATTACACCTTTTAATGTAGGCGATACCATTCGTGTATATGCAAAGGTTGTAGAAGGCTCCAGAGAAAGATTACAGATGTTTGAAGGTGTTGTGATTAAAAAACAAAACGGCGGTATCAGAGAAACATTTACTGTAAGAAGAATTGCTTCCGGCGTTGGCGTAGAAAGAACATGGCCTTTACACTCCCCAAGAATTGACCGTATTGAAGTAGTAAGACGCGGCATTGTAAGACGTGCAAAATTATTCTATTTGAGAGATAAAGTAGGAAAAGCCGCAAAAGTAAAAGAAGTATTAAGATGACAAAAATAAGAGCCTTGATGAAGAAGCATCAAGGCTTTTTTCGTATCATAAGAAAGGGGCAAAACAATATGGCTAAAAAAAGAAAATTTCAATGGCTCATAGAGCTTTTGCTATTGATTATATTGATTTTTGCTGTGAGAACTTTCATTTTTGGAACTGTTACAGTAAAAGGTTCTTCAATGGAACCGAATTTTCACCACGGAGATTTTGTGATGGTCAATAAGCTAGCTTATCATATAGGTACTCCTCAAAGAGGAGATATTGCCATTTGCTGGCTGAATTCTGGTAACAGAGAAGAGTATATTATTAAAAGAGTGATAGGACTACCTGGAGATGAAATTGATTTTAAAATAAAAGAAGATGGCTGGGACTGGGAGTATGAGCTTTATATCAATGGAAAAAAACAAGAAGAAAGCTATGTAAAAGAACCAAATTATCAGGCAGGTACAGTGGAATATCCTTTTATTGTACCTGAGAATTGTTATTTTGTTATGGGAGATAATAGAAATGCTTCCACAGACAGCAGAGAAGCTTCTATTGGTGCCATTGAAAAAAGTCATATGAAAGGCAAGGTTTTTTTTAGACTTTATCCCTTTGACAGCATGACAATGGTAAAAAATATAGAGAAAGGACGGTAAAACATATGAATATACAATGGTATCCGGGGCATATGACAAAAACAAAGCGTATGATGCAAGAAAATATTTCTCTTGTAGATATTGTCATAGAGTTAGTAGACGCTCGTATTCCTTACAGCAGCAAAAATCCTGATATAGATGATTTAGCAAAAAACAAATATCGTATGATATTGCTTAATAAATGTGACTTAGCAGAAGAAAATGCGACAGTTCTTTGGGAAAAATATTACAAACAAAAAGGATTTGCTGTAATGCAGTTGAATGCTTTAAAGGGTACAGGAATTTCACAAGTGACAGCATCTGCCAGAGAATTGATGCAGGAAAAAATACAAAAACAAAAAGCCAGAGGCAGGCTTTTTGTGCCAATACGCAGTATGATTGTAGGCATACCCAATGTGGGAAAATCTACTTTTATCAATCAGTATGTAGGAAAAACAACAGCCAAAACAGGAGATAAACCCGGTGTGACAAGAGGAAAACAATGGATAAAATTGAAAAAAGATTTTGAACTTTTAGATACGCCGGGAATATTATGGCCAAAATTTGATGATAAAGAAGTGGGGTTAAAACTGGCTTTTACAGGAGCAGTCAATGACGATATATTGGATTTAACCACACTGGCAACGGAACTCATCAATCATTTAGTGATACGTCATAGCCAATGCCTTCAAAAAAGATATCAGATTACATTTGATACCATAGAACAACCTCATGTAATACTCAAACAAATTGCAGTAGCAAGAGGATTTAAACAAAAAGGCGGCGACGCAGATTTGGATAGAGCCGCAAAAATACTACTAGATGAGTACAGAGGCGGAAAACTGGGAAAAATTACACTAGAGCTGCCCGAAGAGTTGGAAGGATAGTGAATGTATGGAATATACAGTCATAACAGATTTGGCAAAAAGAGCATTTGATTGGTATCTGAGATATAAAAGAATCAATTTATGGATTTGTATTTTATTTTTTTTACCTAGTTTTTGGATATGGTACAGCTTAGAAAATATTACTTGGTTTTTTATAGAGAAACAAGGAGAGACAGGCTTTTTTTTAGAAACTGTATTTTTTTTCATATCATTTTTTATTTTCATGATATTTTTGGAGCCCCTTGGAAAAATTGCTCTTTTGACGGCATGCAAACAAAAAGAGCAAAAGCATATCTCTAAAATTGCAAAGGATGTATTGCAAAAGGTTTTAGATAGTGTTTTTACATTATTTTTAGCCAAAGCAACGGAAGCGATTGTCATATTGATTTTTTTATCAATATTATTTTTCATGCCAAAGGGAGTATTGTTTTGGATATTGTTTTTACCTTTGTGTTTGTTTTGCATTGGTGTGATATGTTATTTGGAAACTATATGGTGTTTTGTGTTGCAGTCTGTTGTACTGGAAGGTAAAAAAGGCTGGCAGGCATTGCAAAACAGCCGTGACATTGTAAAAGGACGTTTTGTACAAACAGCAATATTGTTTTTTGGCGCAGAGCTGTTACAGGTAGCATTTTATTTTTTGCTTTCCGTTATAGTAAGCTTTTTAGGCTTGTTTTTTGTATTTTTTTCTGTTTTTACAAACAATATTGCGGTACAAACCCTTTCTGTATTTTTTAAAAGCATTACTGTAACAACCTACAGCATGTTATTTTTGACAGCTTACTATTGCCATATGCAGAAGATTGACACAAAAAAAATAAAAAAAGAATTTGATATATTGTTGTTTCGACAAAAAAGGTAGATATTGTTATTTTTTTAAAAACAGGATATAATAATTTTCAAAAGAAGGGAGGCATTTTGTCATGCTGGAAGAAATAAAATCAAAACAATTAAATATGACAGAACTGTTTTCGATTGCTGCAAAAGTATATCAACAAAATTTTAAAACTATTTTTTTTGTTAGTTTTTTTGTATTTATTCCTTTATTTATCATACAATATTTCGTTCTTTCCATAGCTATGGATCATTTAGGTTCTTTTTTTTATATGGCGGATAGTTTATTAAGTGTAGACAGTCTTTTAGAAAGCAGATACTATATCAATTATTTGATTTATATGATTGTATTGTTATTGATAGAATGGGTAGTACAGCCTTTGGCTACAGTTACTATGATATATGGGGCATTGAATATTGTAAAAGGAGAAAAAAAGAGTGTAAAAGAGAATTTTTTGTATGGTTTTTTGAAGGTTCCGGCAGTGGTTTGGGTAAATTTTTTAGTAGGAATTTATATATTTTTTATTAGCTTAGGCGGATTGTTGTTGTTGCAAATTTTTGGAGGTTCCATAATAGGACTAGCATTGCTTTTGGCAATGCTGATTGCGGTAGTTTATATGACAACAATATGGTATTTTACAGACCATGTTGTTACAATACAACAAATGAGTGGTTTTGATGCATTAGAAATGAGTAAAAGAGTGGTTCAAAATTATTTTAAACAAACATTAGGATATATCGCTTTGTTTGTTGTTTTGACAGGTATGGTTAATTTTGTACTGGAAAAAGGATTGGATATACTTTATTATGCAGCGTCTTATTATATTTATATCATTGGCTCTATTGTTTTTAATTTTATTGTAACAGTTACCATAACAGGTTTTTTTTGTATGTTTATGACAATATTGTTCTTAAATCGTATTTGGGGACCGGTTCATGCTTCTGCAGCAGAACAAAATAGCGTTATGCCATTGCAAGAAACGACTGCAAAACCGAAAGAAGAAGCAATGAAAGTAAATCTTGAAAAATCAGAAACAAAAGAAGACACAGAAAAGGTAAACTTTGAAAAGCAAAAAGTAATTATAGAAAACACACCGCAGTGTGAGTCAACAGAGATTACGGAACACACACCGCATTCTGAGCCAACAGCGGAAGGCATCACAGAAAATATATCGCAGTGTGAGTCAACAGAGATTACGGAACATACACCGCATTCTGAGCCAACAACGAAAGGCACCACAGAAAATACGACCCATTCAGAAGAAAAAAATAATTGATAAAAAAGAGTATGCTTAAATAAAGAGAAAAAATAAAATTTTGTATTTTTCTTTCAATAAAAGGCTGTATATTTTGTTTAAAAACATACTAGGAAAAATAAACTGGGTTTGATATACTGAAAAATATCACCCAGTTTTTTTGATATTGAATTTTAAAGGAGGGATAGTGGTGTATTCAAATGGCAAAACATTTACAGAAGAGGAAATGAAATATTTGCAACTTCTTTCTGAAAATTACAGCAATATTGACAAAGCAAGCTCAGAAATCATGAATTTAAAGGCAATATTAAATTTGCCCAAAGGAACGGAACATTTTTTGTCAGATATTCATGGGGAATTGGAATCTTTTCGTCATGTATTAAAAAATGCTTCCGGCGTTATCAAAAATCATATCAATGAAATTTTTGGAGTAACATTGCGGGATGCGGAAAAAAAATCTCTTGCAACATTGATTTATTATCCGGAACAAAAGCTGGAACAAATTGCCCAAACTGAGCCGGATATGAAAGATTGGTACAAAATTACACTGCATAGGCTCATACATATTTGCAAAGTAGTATCTTCCAAATATACTAGGTCAAAGGTTCGTAAAGCGTTGCCTAAAGATTTTTCTTATATTATAGAAGAACTTTTGCATGAAGATAGTGTGGGCAGTGACAAGCAAATGTATTATTCTGAAATTATCAATACCATTATTGAATTGTATCAGGCGGATAGATTTGTCATTGCCTTGGCTCATTTGATACAAAGATTATCCATTGACCAGCTTCATGTGATAGGAGATATCTATGATAGAGGTCCAAGCGCCGCCAAAATTATGGATATATTATCAGATTATCATTCTGTAGATATACAATGGGGAAATCATGATATTTCTTGGATGGGAGCCGCTGCAGGCTGCCAAGCGTTGATTTGCAATGTGATTCGAATACAGGCAAGGTACGCCAACTTGGATACCATAGAAGAAGATTATGGCATTAATTTGATTCCCCTTGCGGCATTTGCCATGGACCAATATGCTAATGACCCCTGTACGCAGTTTGAACCAAAAAGTACAGAAGGCGTTCTTTCAGACAAGGATTTTAATATGATTGCAAAAATGCATAAAGCCATTTCTATTATGCAATGGAAGGCGGAAGCAATGATTATAAAAAGACATCCGGAATTTCATATGCAAAACAGACTTCTTTTGGATAAAATTGATTTTGAAAAGGGAACCATTGATATAGAAGGCACAGTTTATAAAATGAATGATATGAACTTTCCTACCATAGATCCTCAAAATCCTTATGCTTTTACAAAAGAAGAAGAAGAAGTGATGGCAAAAATCAAATCTTCTTTTGTCAACAGTGAAAAATTGCAGGCGCATACCAGAATGCTTTTTGCAAAGGGAAGTATGTATAAAATATTTAATTCCAACCTTTTGTTCCATGGATGTATTCCTATGAATGAAGACGGGTCTTTAAAAACAGTAACCTTTCAGGGCAGAAAATATGTAGGCAGAAGTTATTTGGACGCAGTAGAACGTTCTGTAAGAGAAGGCTACTTTAATAAAGCCCATACAGAAGCAAAAAGAGAATGTATGGATTTGACATGGTATCTTTGGTGTGGAGAAGATTCTCCTCTGTTTGGCAAAAAGAAAATGACAACGTTTGAACGATATTTTATTGACGACAAGGCTTCTCATGAAGAAGTGAAAAATCCTTATTATAGTTTGAGAAACGACCAAAGCGTATGTGAAAATATATTGGCTGAGTTTGGTCTTTTACCAAGCCGTTCTCATATTATCAACGGTCATGTTCCTGTCAAAGTCAAAAAGGGAGAAAATCCCATCAAGGCCAATGGAAGAATGATTGTCATTGACGGCGGTTTTGCAAAAGCATATCAAAAACAAACAGGTATTGCAGGATATACGCTCATTTATAATTCTCATGGGCTGATACTGGTATCTCACGAGCCTTTTGAATCTACAGACGTAGCTATTGCACAAGAAAAAGATATCCTTTCTTCTACAGTGGCATTGCAGTATTCTCAAGAAAGAATACGAGTAAGAGATACAGATATAGGAAAAAATATACAAAAAAATATCAATGATTTGGAAAAACTGCTTTATGCTTATAGAAGCGGTATGATTAAAGAAAGAGAAATGTAATTTTTTTGGCTGTCATATAGTTTTGGCAGCCTTTTTGTATGCATAAAACCATGTGTGAAAAAAAACCTTCTATGGTTGAGATAAAAGCTATATGCAAATTACGGATATACATAGTTGATTGCATACAAAATCAAATTGCAGATACCATATGGTATTTGTGCCAAAAGGTATTTTATTATCAAAAAAAGAGCAATGGGAGAAATACTGAGAAAACGATGTAAATGGGAAGAGTTAATATATAAAAGGCGGAATGATATCTATTGGCAGGGATGTTGCCAAAGATGGGTGTATCAAGTTTTATGGGATATTTGAAAGGAAAAGGCAGTACAATAATTTAGTAAGCTGAAATATGAATAGAGAGTTCTGATGTAAAGGCTATTATGTAGATACAGTGGGAAAAAATGCAGAAAGAATAGATGAGTAGATAGCCAATCAATTAAAAGAAGAACAAATGGGAGAACAATTGCTGAAGTCAGAAAAAATTTTCAGGGTAGTGGGTGACTAGAGCAATAGTTGGAAGGTTATGTTATGGATTTATGCATATGCCAACAACAAGAGATATGCTTTTAGAAAACTACCCACTAGGTGAGGAAAGGCTTTTTTATAAAAAATTTTTGAAAAAAGAATCTGTACTGTTACAAAAATTTAAAATATTTTATAGGAGATTTATGGTATACTAATACAAGTCAAGTCTTTGTGCAGTCAGTTTTTGCTAAGAAATAGAAAATGAGGTACAATATATGAATGAAAAAGCATTAAAAAAATTAGAATATGATAAAATAATCAAAAAACTAATGGATTTTGCTGTATCTCCTATGGCAAAAGAAAAGGCGGAGGCTCTTTTGCCTTATACAGCTATGACAGATATCACACAAGCACAGCAGGAAACAACAGAGGCTGTTTCTATGATATTACGAAAGGGAACATTGACATTGGGCGGTTTTAGAGAAATCCGTCCTCAGATGAAGCGCGCTGCCATGGGCGGAGTGCTTTCTATGGGAGAATTGATGAATATAGGCAGTTTTTTATATGTTTGCAGAAGAGCAAAAGAGTATGCAAAACATGAAAACAAAACAGAGTCTTATGAAAAATTAGACGCTCTTTTTAAACTGATACAGCCTATTGTTTCTTTGGAAAATGAAATTACAAAATGCATTCTTTCTGAAACGGAAATGTCGGATACAGCCAGCGCCGCTCTTCATAAAATAAGAAGAGAAATCAAACAATCGCATGAAAAAGTCAAAGATCAGTTAAACAGTATCATAGCGTCTTCTGCTTATAAAAATATGCTGCAAGACCCTGTTGTAACAATCAGAAACGACAGGTATTGCGTGCCTGTAAAAAGTGAGTATCGTTCCACATTTCCTGGCATGATTCATGACCAGTCCAACACGGGTTCTACTGTATTTATGGAGCCGTTAAGCGTTGTGCAGCTAAATAATAAAATAAAACAATTGCAAGCGGAAGAAAAAAAAGAGATTGAAAAAATACTTTTGGAGCTTTCAGAAAAAGTAACAGAGCAGAGAGAAATTTTGCAAGCAAATATGGAAGTATTGACACATTTAGATTTTGTTTTTGCAAAGGGAAATTTATCTCTTTCTATCAATGGCACACAGCCTCTATTTAATTTAAAGGGTTATATTAACATACAAAAAGCCAGACATCCTTTGTTGGAGGAGAAAAAGGTGGTGCCAATTTCCATTTATTTGGGAAAAGATTTTACTACGCTGCTGATTACCGGTCCCAATACAGGAGGAAAAACAGTGGCATTAAAAACATTGGGGCTTTTTACGCTTATGGGTCAGGCAGGACTGCATATTCCTGCATTTGACCATTCTCAGTTGGCAGTGTTTGACAATGTTTTTGCAGACATTGGCGATGAGCAAAGCATTGAACAAAGTTTGAGTACTTTTTCTGCTCATATGAGCAATATTGTGACAATATTAGAAGAAGTGACACCGTATTCTCTTGTATTGTTTGACGAATTGGGAGCCGGCACAGACCCTACGGAAGGAGCCGCGCTTGCTCTGTCTATTATAGAATCTTTGCGCAAAAGAAAAATCAGAACAGCTGTGACAACCCATTATAGCGAGCTGAAGGTATATGCGCTTTCTACAGAAGGGGTTGAAAATGCCTGCTGTGAATTTGACATTGAAACATTGCGTCCCACATATCGTTTGCTCATAGGCATTCCGGGAAAAAGCAATGCCTTTGCCATATCAAAGCGTCTGGGGCTTTCTGATGAGATAATAGAAGGAGCCAAAGAATTTATCAGCCATGATGAAGCAAGATTTGAAGATGTGATTACAGATTTGGAAATCAGTAAAAAATCTGTGGCATTTGAACAGGAAAGAGCAGAACAATACAGAAAAGAAGCCGAACGCCTCAAAGAAGAAGTGGCATATCAAAAAAATAAAACAAAAGAACAAAAAGAAAAAATACTTTCTAGAGCCAGGGAGGAAGCAAGGCAGATTTATCAGCAGGCAAAAGAAGAAGCCGACAACATTATAAAACAAATGAATCAAACAGCAAAAGAAAGCGCTGATAGACAAAAGCTTTCTCAACAGCGTTCTGCTATCAAAGCCAAACTTTCTTCAATGCAAGAGGCTTTTTTGAAATCTCCCAAAAAAAAGAGCACTCACAAACCTCCTCAACAGTTGCAGCCCGGAGATAAGGTCTATGTCATCTCTTTTGACCAAAGTGGTACAGCTCTTTGTGCGCCTGATAAAAATAAAGAAGTGATGGTGCAAATGGGCAGTATGAAAATCAAAGTTCCTTTATCCGAGCTTATGCTGGACGATACGCCAAAGCCAAAAAATGAAACTCCTAAAAAAATGATTTCAACAAATGTAAAAGCGGGAAAAAGCCAATATATTTCCGCTGAAATTGACTGTCGTGGACAATTGGTAGAAGAAGCGTTAGGCAATATTGATAAATATTTGGACGATGCGTATTTGTCAGGATTAAAGCAAGTGACGATTATACATGGCAAAGGAACGGGAGCATTAAGAAGTGCAGTGCAAACCTATCTTCGTACCAATTCTCATGTAAAAAGCTATAGACCCGGCGTCTATGGAGAAGGTGAAATGGGTGTTACAGTGGTAGAATTGAAATAAATAAAACGGATTTATTTTTGTGATAAAAAAAGCTTGACAAATAAAGAATTTTTAAAATACAATTTATTAAAAAATGATTTATGAAACAAAAAGAGGGAGTTTTCAGTTTTTTTATCATTTTCATAAATAGGATGAAAGCAATCTTTTTATACAAAAAGCTGTGAAAGTACCCACCTAAGACTTTTTTGAAAGAATAAAGAGGGGAATTTTTCCCTCTTTTTCATTATTGTATCAACAAAACCACCAATTATGAGGGTATGCAATAGAAATATTTCATTTTGTTGTACTAAAGGTTACTAACGATAAAAATACAAAAGAAAGTAAGATATTGCAAGTCAAAATTTATGTAAACTATGCACATATGGTCAGGGTATTATATATATGCCCATAATGAGAAAGAAACAATGGGAAAATATCTTAAAAATGCATTACAGTAATATATGGTGTATGAATCAGTTTGTAAAAAGAAGTATAACTTTTTGCTGGCAATAGGATAAGACAAAAAAATGTAATTTGAAAACCATTGCCAGAGTATGCAAAGTATTTTAAAATGTTCACAATTTAGCTCTATACAGCTGAGCAAACAATTTGCAAAATAGTAGTTTTGATATCAATGACAGAAGAAAGAGCAAAAGGAGGAATTGTTTGTGGAAGAAAAACAAAAAATCATGATTGTAGATGATGACCAACATATTGCCGAACTGATTTCATTATATTTATCCAAAGAAGGCTATGAAACTATGGAAATTTATGATGGCAGAGAGGCTGTGGAAAAAGTAGGTTCTTTTCAACCAAATATGATGATATTGGATTTGATGCTTCCAGGCATGGACGGTTATAAGGTTTGTACAGAAATCCGTAAAATCAGTGATATTCCTGTCATTATGCTCACAGCAAAGGGAGAAACATTTGATAAAGTGCTGGGGTTGGAACTGGGAGCAGACGACTATATAGTAAAACCTTTTGATTCTAAGGAATTGGTGGCTCGTGTGAAAGCAGTTTTAAGAAGATACGAGCAAAAACCGGCGAAAAAAGAAGAAAAAAATAAAAAACTTGTTTTTTCCAATTTGGAAATCAATATTTCAAATTATACAGTGCAATATAACGGAGAATACGTTGACTTTCCTCCAAAAGAGTTTGAACTACTTCATTATTTAGCAGAGCATCCCAATCAAGTTTTTACAAGAGAGCAGCTTTTGGACAGAATTTGGGGATATGAGTATATTGGCGATACCCGTACAGTTGACGTACATATCAAAAGAATTCGAGAAAAGTTAAATAAACAAGAAGAAAATTGGAGTATCAAAACAGTATGGGGCGTAGGGTATAAATTTGAAGTAAAATAAAAAAATGTGTAAAAAAATAATTTTTACACATAAAAAAATTTATTTTTCTTCTTCTTGTTTTTCTTGGGATTGCTTTTGCTGTAAAAGAAGTTCTTTCTTTTTTTGTTTTAACATGTTGGCAATACGAAGCAGCACGCACATAGCATAAAGCATTAAAAGCAGCTGGTCAAAGGCTTCAATATTTGACCAGTCTTTGATAGTAAAAATAAGATAAACAGCAACGCCAACCAATATTAAGTCTACCAGATGATTTGTACTTTTTTGTTTTATATTTTTCATAGAACGATGTAGAAACCGAAGTTTCCTTCTCCTTTCTGAAAATAGTGATACGCTTTGTTTGTGTGGGAGTAGCTATATTTAGTATACTATGTTTTTGTAGAAAATCAAATACAGTTTTGGAGGTATTGGATATGAATATAAAATCTATTTTTACAAAACAGCTTTTACTTTATATGGGGACGCTCCTTGTGAGCTTTGTATTGGTGGGGCTTACACTTTCTGTGGTATATACACAATATTATATGAATGAGGCGGAAGAAGAACTCATCAATCAAGGAAAGAAAATCTCAAAAGAATATAAAAAGGCATATTATACAGGGGATTTAAGTAATTTGAGCTATGAATTGCAGGTATTAGAAGATTATATGGCGGCAAGCATTTTTTTTATTGACAATAACGGTATTGTTATATTAGCCTCTCCTGGTATCAATGAAAGCTGGATTGGACAAGCAATATCTAATCAGGAAATGATTGAGGGAGTGCTGGAGGGAAATATTGTAACACTGGAGGGCAGAATCAATGGTATGTTTGACGAGCCTGTACTGACAGTGGGTTATCCTTTGAGAGCAGGCAATATTTCTGGTCTTTTTATGTGTACTTCTATGCCGGAAATTGAAAAGTCATTGCAAGGAATGTATGAAATGGGCTTTTTTATATTGACTGCTGTTATGAGTATTGGAATTATATTGGTATATCTTTCCAGCAGAAAAATGATAAGCCCTCTTTTGCAGATGAATGAAGCGGCAAAAATCATTGCAGGAGGAAATTTTGAACAAAGGGTGGAAATCAAAACAGAAGATGAAGTAGGGCAGTTGGCAGAAAGTTTCAACCATATGGCGGAAAGCTTAAACAAATATGAAACCGTTCGCAGAGAATTTATTGCAAATGTATCTCATGATTTACGTTCGCCTTTAACATCAATACAAGGATTTTTGAATGCCATATTAGATGGAACCATACCAAAAGAAAAGCAAGAGCATTATCTCAATATTGTTTTGGAAGAAACAAAACGATTGACAAAATTGACAAATGATATTGTAGAATTGAGTAAAGCGCAAACCAGTACCATCACATTGGAAAAATCTCGTTTTGATATCAATGGGTTGATTCGGGAAAGCATAGAAAGACTGGAACCTCGTTTGCAGCAAAAAGATATGAAAATCAATGCTATTTTTGCAGAAAAAGAGACTTTTGTAGAAGCAGATAAAGATAAAATTGCTCGTGTGATTTATAATTTGGTAGATAATGCTATCAAATTTTCATCTCAAGAAGGAGAAATTGACATTGAAACGGCTTTAAAACAAAATAAAAAAGTATTTATCAGTGTAACCGATTATGGAAAAGGCATTAGCCAAGAAGACCAAAAATATATTTTTGACCGATTTTATAAAGCGGATACTTCCCGTGGAAAAGATAAAACCGGAAGTGGATTGGGACTTTCCATTGCAAAAGAATTTTTACTGGCTCATGGAGAAAATATTGGCGTTAAAAGCCAAGAAGAAAAGGGAACTACATTTACATTTTCGTTGAAACTGGCAGAAAAAGAAGTGAAAAAGGGATAATGATAAATAATATTTTGGCATGAACAGATGAAAAACAGAAAGATATACAAAACTTGTGATGATATTTTATTTTATATTGACATTGACAAAAAAGTCAATCTTTTGTATTATATGACATATGTCATTACGGAGTCCAAAAAGTGTTTTCTGAATTGTTCATAAAAAAAGAGATTGAATGAAAAATTATGTGTATTGAAAAACAAATCAAAATGTATTTATCAGTTTTTTTATTAAGTTTTTTCTGTGTTTCTAACATGTTATATGCTGAAGAACAATATTTAGGAAATGATACGACGACTGTAAAAAATCAATAGATATAGAAATAGGTGAAGTAACACAATATCAATTAAAAGAAGGAAGCTCAGAAATAAAAAGAGATGTTTCTGGAAAAGAGAGAGTAACAACCACTTTTGATATTGGTAATCCGTCTGAGGTTATGCCACTTACAGATTCTTCCACAAGTGATATTTTTAGTGGTTGGGAAGCAACAGTAACAATTACTGATACAATTGATGAAACATATGCTTATTTGGAAGAAGTTTTTGCTAGATGGGAACAAATAAGTGGTTCAACGTCTCGAGGAGAATCTTCTTTAAGCTATGGACAGGATTTGGGAACAAATTCTGCAAATGGATATGAGGATATGACAGATTTGAATGGAATAGAACTTTCTACAGGGTTCAAACCCGGAAAATATGGTTATCATTCGGGACATAAAGTAGGGGCGAATATGAATGCAAAAATTGGTGGCAAAAGAGTAGAGGTAATTTGTAACGTCAATTTATAATATGATTTTAGAAAAAGGAAAGTTATAGATGAAAAAATTGTTGTATCAAACAAATTCATTGGAAAAATGGCTTACAGTGAAAAAGAAGTTGCAAGATAATGGTATAGAATATTTTGAAAAAAGAAAAAGCAATGGAAAAACAGGGCTTTTTTTACTACAGCTTTTTACCTCTTCTATGGCAACTTATGGTCTGAATGGAGAGCATGAGAGTGACTATATCATCTATGTGAAAGAAGAAGACTTTGAACGGGCAAAAGAGAGTATTATGAAAGAAATTTAAATAGAAAGACAGGTATGAAATAGATTTCATACCTGTTTTTTTGTATACAAAATAGGTATGCAATAGAGTGTAGAAACAGATAATACCTAAAAAATTTCATTGGGAAGGTAAAATAAAGAAAGAGGCAAAGAAGAAAGAAATGTATTACATTTTAAAGGGATAGGAAGGTTATACTTACAACAAAGTGTTACAAATATATGAAAAATAAAAAGCGGAAATTGTAAAAACCAAAAGGGAAATTTGAAAAAGAAAAGTTGTAAAGAGCGTAGAAGAGGAATGCTGTTGAAATCAGATTCATCTGTCAGTAAGTCAGTATCATATTGGAAAATAGAAAGAATTTGATAAAATTTCTCAAAATAGAAAGACAGTGGCATTGCTTGAAATATATTTGAAATACAAGCACAGAAGGGAGTATTTTACAGAAAGGGGATTTTTGATATGGAAAATAGTTTGGCTAGGAACGAGAGAAACAGAAAACGGCAATCAAATAAGACAGAAAAAACATAAAAAAAGAATTTATAAAATATAGGCTGATAGTATAAAAAATACCTTCTGAAAGGACCCCCCTTTTTTTCTTTCAGAAGGCAATACAGCTTGCATCAATTATTTGTTTTACGGATGGCTTGATTATGAAATCGTATTTTCAGTTGTATTTTTGGCATAATATTCTGTAACTAAATCTGCCAATGTGGTCGTATCCACAACTTCGTCTACTGCCGTTTTCATTCTTTGCCAAAGAGAAAGAGAAGCACAAACATCAGCTCTTTTGCAGGGACCATGCTCTAAACAATCTACCGGTGAAAGAGAACCTTCTAAAATACGAAGTATAGAGCCTACAGTGATTTCTGAAGGGTCTTTGATAAGAGAGTAGCCCCCCTGTGCGCCTCGAAAGCTTTTTACCAACCCGGCTTTTGTAAGAGGATTGATAATTTGCTCTAGGTATTTTTCTGAAATTTCTTGTTGTTGTGCAATTATTTTCAATGGTGTATGACTTGTCTTTTCGTATTGTAATGCCAAAGAAAGCATCAAACGAATACCATAACGCCCTTTTGTTGATATTTTCATAAAATCCCACCATTTCTATTGTTATTGTATGGCTTGACTATTTTTTATAGTGTAACATATCTTTTTTGGTTTCGCAATAAAAATCCTACTGAAAATGTGGGTATTGTGTTTTTATATTTCCTCCTGCCAGCCTTTGCAAACGTCAATCCATTTTTCACATCTGCCATATTCAAAAAGTTCATCACAAGTGACTTCGATTGCCGAATTACTGCTTCCGGCAGCAGGAAATACTGTTTCAAAACGTTTTAAAGAAATATCGGCATAGGTTTTGACTGTTTCCGGCAGGGCAAAAGGGCAAACGCCTCCTACAGCATGACCTGTCAAAGCAAGGGTTTGTTCTGGAGAAAGCATTTTTGCTTTTATGGAAAATTCATCTTTAAATTTTTTGTTATCAATTTTAGCATCGCCGGCAGTAGCAATCAAGATACAACCCTCCTCAAACTGAAATGCCAATGTTTTTGTAATACGAGCCGGAATCACTCCGGCGGCTTGAGCAGCCAACTCCACTGTTGCAGAAGAAGTTTCAAATTCTAAAACATCTTCTCTGCCAAATTTTTTTAAATAGTCTTTTACTTTTTCAATAGACATAACACAAAACACTCCTTTTATAAAATATTATTCTGTTACGTAAAAATAATATGGATAACAGCCTCTTATTGAAAGTACAACAAAATGAAAACAAAACATTTTCTCTCAGAAAGAAGCTATTACTATGCATAAATATCAATTTTTAAAGATTTTGCTACTTCCTCTTCTCATTGCTTTTATTGTTACAAGAAAGAGGATTATGGATATCGAAGATATATTTATTGCATGTGTATTTTTATTTTCATATTAAGTGAACAAAACCTAAAATATTTTGTTATGGATCATGTTGCTTTTTTGAGAGAACATCAAATAGTAAATTGTTGATTTCTTTTTAAAAGTTGCTATTTTCTAGAAACTTAGAAATGGATAAACATTGCTTTTAGTCAATATTTATTTTTTTCAACTATCATTTTTGATTAGTAAATCAAGCATATTTGTGCTATTATGATAAATACTTTTATGTTAAAAACAGTTTTGGCTGTTTAAATCATATGGCAGTGTTTTTTCAATTCCTCCCAATAGGAATAGGGGATTTGCAGATTCCCCCTTCCTATTGCCAAATGAATATCTGTTTTATTGCTTCCATGAAAATCACTTCCCCCGCTAGGAAGAAGCTCTAAGCGTTTTGCAATTTTAGAAATGGTTTGTTTTTGCTTTTGAGAATAGGTAGAATAATCTGTTTCAATGCCGTCTAGACCATAGGATTTTAATTCTTTTGCCAAATGTTCTATTTGTGTATCGTCCATATGATACAGTGTGGGGTGTGCCAATATAGCCACCCCTCCCGCTTTTTTAATGGTTTCAATGCAAAAGCGTGGCGTCAAAAATTCTCTGCAAACATAGGCGGGTTTTCCTTGGGAAAGATATTTTTCAAAGGCTTCTTGCTTTGTTTTTACAATTCCCTTTTTCACCAATACGTTGGCAAAGTGCGCTCTTGTAATAATGTTGCCGCCGGCGTTTTGTGCTATTTCAGCATAAGAAATGGTAAAACCAAGCCGGTTAAGGGCAAAAACCATTTTTTCATTACGTTTTTGGCGAGAAATAGCCATTTGTGTTAATGTTTCTGTAATAGCAGCGGAAGAAGTAGAAAATCCAAGCCCTATTATGTGTATTTCTTGTTTTTGAAAAGAAGTATATTCAGCGGCAAATTCAATGCCTGTAATAGTTTCCAGATGATGTTTTTTTCCTGCTTCATGAAAAAGACAAATTCCATCAATGGTGTCATGGTCTGTGAGAGCTAAAGCGGAAAGTCCTCTTTTTTTTGCTTCTATTACAAGGGCTTCCGGGGAAAAAGTGCCGTCGGAATAATAAGAATGACAATGCAAATCCACCGTTTTGTATGGCATCAAAACACCTTCTTTCTCAAAAAATATAGAATGTAAAAAGTGTAGCATTTTTTGACAGCTTTTTCAAGACAATGCTTGCCTGTCATATTCTTTTTTTGCCAGTCATAGAATAAAATAAAAAACAGGAGGCATGGCAGTGGAAAAAAAAGAAAAAAAACAAATGGCAAAAAAGAAAGAAACAATGAAAAATAGAGAAAAAAAGGAGGCAGGCACAAATCAGGCACTTTGTATGCTGCAAGGTATGGTAATGGCATATGCACTAACTTGTATTATATTTATTACATATGGCATCCTTTTAACTTATACAGATATGACAGAAGAAAAAATACCTCTTGTAGCGCTTTGTTGCACTGTTATATCAGCCGCCATTGCAGGATTTGACTGGGCAAAATGCGCTAAGGCAAGAGGGATTTTTTGGGGAATATTGGCAGGGATTACCTATGGTGTGATATTATTTTTACTGGACGGTGTCGCAGGAAGCGGTTTTACAGTGATAGGTTCAAAAGCATTGATGATGCTTTTGGCGGCGGCCGGCGGTGGTGTTGGCGGCATATTAGGAATCAATATGAAAAAATAGCAATAATCTATTTTCAAATGGAGTGTTTCATGCTATAATGAATTGAATTTACAATATTTTTACTAAGGAGGGTTATACAAATGAAACATATAAAAACATTGAATACAAAAATGTTGAAAAAAACAGTGGCAACAGGTGGCTGTGGTGAATGTCAAACATCTTGTCAGTCTGCTTGCAAAACATCTTGTACAGTAGCAAATCAATCCTGTGAACAAAGATAATTTTTTGCTTTTAAGTTGTAAGAAAAAAGGGATGCAAAAAGGCTGTTTTCCAAAATAGAAAATAGCCTTTCTTTTTGTGTAACGATGTAAATCAATATTGTAAATAGACAATGTGACGATAGTTGATAATAGGAGGAAGAAATATGATACATAAATTTTCTCAAAATGATGTGAATATTCTATTAGACGTCAATAGCGGGGCAATCCATGTGGTGGACGATGTTGTGTATGATTTGGCGGACCAATGGAAACAGGCGCCAAAAAATGCTTTGCAGCTAAAATTTCCTCAATATAGTATGGAAGAAATTGATGAAGCAATAGAAGAATTGCAAATGTTGGAAAAAGAAGGCATGCTTTATACAGAAGACGACTACCAAGAAGTATTGCCTTTGATGGACAAAAGAAATACTGTTGTAAAAGCACTCTGTCTTCATGTTGCTCACGACTGTAATTTAAAGTGTCAGTACTGTTTTGCGGAAGAAGGAGAATATCATGGAAAAAGAGAGCTAATGAGTTTGGAAGTGGGAAAAAAAGCACTGGACTTTTTGATAAAAAATTCAGGTTCTCGCAGAAATTTGGAGGTGGACTTTTTTGGAGGCGAGCCTCTTATGAATTTTGAGGTAATAAAAGAGCTGGTAGCATATGGAAGAGAACTGGAAAAACAATATGATAAAAAATTTCGTTTTACCATTACGACAAACGGTATATTATTGGACGAACAAAAACAGGATTTTATCAACAAACATATGCATAATTTGGTACTGAGCCTGGATGGCAGAAAAGAGATTAATGACAAAATGCGCCCTCGTGTTGGCGGTCAGGGCAGCTATGATGTAATTGTTCCAAAATTTCAAAATGCGGCGCAAAGTAGAAATCAGACGGATTATTATATCAGAGGAACTTTTACAAAATACAATTTGGATTTTTCTAAAGACGTGATACATATAGCAGATTTAGGATTCAAGCAAATTTCTGTAGAGCCTGTTGTAGCAGAAAAAGAAATGCCCTATGCCATTACAGAACAAGATTTGCCTCAGATATTTTTAGAATATGAAAAACTGGCAAAAGAGCTTTATGAAAGAAAAAAAGCAGGCAATGATTTTAACTTCTTCCATTTTAATATTGACTTAACAGGAGGTCCTTGTGTGATGAAACGTTTGGCAGGATGTGGCTCCGGTACAGAATATTTGGCAGTCACTCCCTCTGGAGAACTATATCCCTGTCATCAATTTGTAGGATTGCCAGAATTTAAAATGGGTACGGTAGAAGAAGGCGTTACAAATACAGTACAAAGAGATATTTTTTCAAAATGCAATGTTTATGCAAAAGAAGACTGTAAAAATTGCTGGGCAAAATTTTACTGTAGCGGCGGGTGTGCGGCAAATGCTTATGAACAAAACGGAGATATTTTAAAGCCTTACGAAATAGGCTGCGCTATGCAAAAGAAAAGAATTGAGTGCGCCATTATAATAAAAGCAAAAGAGTTGATAGAAGAATAAATCATTGACGGTAATATGGCAGTGGGTCTATAATTACCTTTGATTTGGAAAAAGGTTATTTTTTAGCATATCATTTTCAAGCCAAGGAGGTTTTTGTGTATGAAGGGAAAAGGAAGCTTGATGCTCTTTGCTATGCTCCTATTAGTAGGTGTTTTGGCATTTCTTTCTTATAAAGGCATAGGAGAAGAAAAACTGGGTAGTGTTTGGAACATTAAGCAAGGATTGGACTTGAGCGGCGGTGTGCAGATATTGTACGAAGCAGACAAACAAACGGTAACAGAGGAGGAAATGCAAGCGGCAGTTTCATTGATTCAAGGAAGACTGGATTGGAATAACTGGACAGAGGCAGAAGTGGCAAAAGAAGGTCAAAAACGTCTTAGAGTAGACATTCCCGGTGTGGAAAATGCCGAAGAGGCGATTAGCGAAATTGGACAAACAGCACAGCTTTCTTTTGTAGATGAATCAGGAAAAGTGCTTTTGACAGGCGATATGGTAGCAGACGCCAGAAAACAGGTAGGACAAGTTTCTCAAAGTGGCGTTTCACAGTCCTATGTTTCATTGGAATTTACAGAAGAAGGAAAGCAATTATTTGCACAAGCAACAAAAGACAATATTGGAAAACAAATTGCCATTGTGTTGGATGATGAAGTAGTGAGTGCTCCTGTGGTAAATGCAGAAATTACAGATGGCAATGCTATGATTACAGGAAATTTTACACCGGAAGAAGCTGAAAGAACAGCATCTTTGATTCGTGCCGGTTCTTTGCCCTTTAATTTGAATGTATTAAAAATGGAAAATGTTGGCGCAAGATTGGGAGCAGACGCTCTTTCTACAGGATTAAAAGCCGGTATAGTAGGGATTGCTTTGGTATTATTGTTTATGCTGATTGTTTATAAAGCTCTAGGATTTGCGGCAGACTGGGCACTGGCAATCTACATAGGACTGGAATTGGTGGCATTGAGTATTTTTGATGTGACATTGACTCTGCCCGGTATTGCAGGCATTGTACTTTCAGTTGGCATGGCGGTAGATGCCAATGTTGTCATATTTGAAAGAATGAAAGAAGAATTGCTGGAGGGACATTCTTTGAGAGCTTCTGTGCACAATGGCTTTTCCAGAGCGTTGCCTGCCATTATTGATGGCAATGTGACTACTATCATTGCAGCCGGAGTGCTGTTTTGGTTAGGGACAGGCACTGTAAAAGGATTTGCACAAACACTTATGATAGGTATTATCATTTCTATGTTTACAGCTATTTTTATTACAAGAATCATATTGCAGGGCATGATTTATATTGGCATAAACAATCCCAAGTTTTATGGATTGCGCACAAAGTAAGGGAGGCGAAAAATAATGAAAATCGTAGAAAACAGATTGAAATTTTTTGCGGTGTCTATTGTAATTATTTTAGCCGGCATGGTTTTTATGATAGTCAATGCAAGCGGCGGAAAAGGCATTTTTAACTTTGATGTAGAATTTACAGGCGGTACTGCCATGAGTATCAATGTAGGAGAGGATTTTTCAAATGATGACATTACAGCAATCATTACAGAAGTAACGGGACAAAAAAGCCCTCAAGTACAAAGAGTGGTAGGAACAAACAATGTTTCTGTTAAAATGCAGTCTATTGATGCACAGACTAGGACAGAGCTTTCAGAAACAATACTGGCAAAATATAAAAATGCTAGCATTGATTCTATACAGGATGTATCTGCTACTGTCAGCCAAGAAATGCAGTTGACGGCTATAAAGGCAGTTTTGATTGCTTGTATCTGTATGCTGATTTATATTTCTATACGTTTTAAAGATTTCAGAGCAGGCGGCAGCGCCATTATAGCGTTACTTCATGATGTATTGGTTGTGATTGCTTGTTATGCTATTTTACGCATTCCTGTAAATAACGCTTTTATTGCAGTGCTTTTAACAATATTAGGGTATTCTATCAATTCTACAATCGTTATATTTGACAGAATCAGAGAAAATGGTTCAAAATTTAGAAAACATCAAACGGCAGAAAAAATTAATAAAAGTATTAGCCAAACATTAGGACGCTGTGTCAATACCACATTGACCACATTGTTTACAATAGGCGCTATTTATGTTTTAGGCGTACAGTCTATCAAAGATTTTTCATTGCCTATGATAGTAGGCATCATTGCAGGAGCTTATTCTTCCATATTTATTTCCGGTTCTATATGGTATATGCTTTTGCCAAAAAGTGAAAAGGAATGATTGTTTGAAAAACAGATGATATATTGTCTGTTTTTTATTAGGGAGAAAGAAGTGTGATTTTTTTGAAAAACAGATGGGTGATAAAACAAACAAAAGCAGATTTGCAAAAAATGCAACAGGTGCTTGGCATTACCCAAGCCACAGCGGCAGTATTGGCAAATCGGGGCATTGCTACTAAAAAACAGGCGATTGCCTTTTTAAAAGCAGGACAAACGCCTCTTTACGATTTATTGGGAGAAAAACCTATGAAAGACGCCCAAAAAGCTATAACACTTCTTGAAAAAGCCATTGTAGAAGGGAAAAAAATTGCAGTTTACGGCGATTATGATGTGGATGGCGTTACAAGTACGGCTATATGGTATAAAACCATCAAAGCCTGCAAAGGAAATGTCATTTATTATATTCCACACAGGCAAAAAGAAGGATATGGGCTGAATATAGAAGCTGTGGAGGAATTGCATAAAAAAGGCATTGAAGTGCTTTTAACCTGTGACAATGGCATTGCGGCGTTAGAAGAAGTCAAAAGAGCAAAACAACTGCAAATGGAGGTGATTATTGTAGATCACCATGAGCCTGGATTTGAAAAAAAAGGAGAAACCAAAACAGACATATTGCCGGCAGCGGACGCTATTGTTGACCCAAAACAAAGAGATTGTCCCTATGGTTTTAAAATGCTTTGTGCAGGAGGGCTTTCTTATAAATTGGCACTGGTTTTATTAAAAAAAATGAATATTTCCGATAAAGCTTTGCAACAAGAATGTCTTCATTTGGCGGCATTGGCAACAGTTTGTGACATTGTAGATTTGATGGAGGAAAACAGAAGCATTGTCAAAATGGGATTAAAAACAATGGCGCAAACAAGCAATGTAGGATTGCAGGCTCTTTTGAAAGAAACAGGGCTTTTGGGAAAAACGCTGACAGAATATCATATAGGATTTATGATAGGTCCTTGTGTCAATGCGGCAGGAAGACTGGAAACAGCAAAAACAGCCGTAGCGTTGTTTTGTGAAACAGCGCCGGAAAAAGCAAAAGAGTATGCCGCTGTTTTGATAGAACAAAACAATGCTAGAAAAGAAATGACACAAAAGGCGGCTCAAAAACTCATTGAAGAGGCATACAAAGAGCCTTGGGGCAAAGAAAATGTTTTGGTGGCGTTTGAAGAAACAATACATGAAAGCATTGCGGGTATTGTGGCAGGACGTGTCAAAGAAAAGTATTATAAACCCACTATTGTGATTACAAAAGCGGAAAATATGGCAAAAGGTTCTGGAAGAAGCATTGAAGGCTACAATATGTTTGAAGAACTGTATGCCTGCAAAGATTTGTTTTCCAAATTTGGAGGGCATCCTATGGCGGCGGGACTTTCTATAGCTTATGAAAACATTTCTGAGCTTAGAAAAAGATTAAATGAAAATTGTAAATTGACAAAGCAACAGCTTATGCCTGTGCTAAAAATCGAAAAAGCACTTTCTTTTTCAGAAATAGATATGAATTTGGCGATGGAATTAAAAACGCTTGCTCCTTTTGGAAAGGGCAATCATATTCCCCTATTTGGTTCAAAAAATATAGGGATACATCGATTTTATATCATTGGAAAAGAAAAAAATATATTGCGTATGACATTACAGGAAAAGCAAACAGGTATCAAGATTTCTGCCATATCTTTTGATGGTTTGGAAACATTTAGACAAATGATAAAACAATTGTATGGAGAAGAAAATTGTGATACCATATTAGAGAACGGTTTTTTTGAAAAACCGTTGGATTTTGTCTATAGCATAGACATCAATACATTTGGAGGAGGGTCTTCTGTGCAATTGACTATAAAAGATTTTCGTATCAGCCAATAAATATGGAGGGGAAAAAATGGATTTAAAAAGTAAAATACGTTCTATTGCCGATTTTCCGGAAAAAGGAATCATTTTTAGAGATATTACCACATTGTTGAAAGAAGCGGAGGGAATGCACCAAGCTATTGAACAAATGGAACAAAAACTGGAAGGATTGGAATATGACATTGTATTAGGACCGGAATCCAGAGGGTTTTTATTTGGTATGCCCATTGCCTACAACCAAAAAAAAGGATTTGTTCCGGTAAGAAAAAAAGGAAAACTGCCTGCAAAAACACTCAGCAAAGAATATGCCCTGGAATATGGCGTTGCTACCATTGAAATTCACCAAGATGCTATTGAAAAAGGACAAAAGGTTGTAATTGTAGATGATTTGCTGGCAACAGGAGGCACAGCAAAAGCCATTGTGGAAATGGTGGAGGAAATGGGAGCAGAAGTGGTGGCTCTTGACTTTTTGATAGAATTGGAAGAACTTCAAGGCAGAAAGACATTACAAGGATATCGTGTAGAATCTGTTGTAAAGTATTAAAAATAGAGAAATACAACTATAATATAGTGATTTTATAAAGTAAGTTCTAAAAGAAGAGGCATAGATTTTTTGATAAAGAAGACGGATAATGCTTCAAATAGTAACAAGCAAAAACAGATTGATTGACGTTAGTATGCTTACTTTGCAAATTCTGTTTAAAAAATTTTTCTGCAACTGTAAACAGAATTTTTTTAAAAACATTTCATTCAGAAGGTGTATGTATTGATAGAAAATGAAAGTATAATATCGACCCTTGCTTTGCAGAAAACCCATAAACAAAGAGTTTATTTGCTGCAAGGGCGTTGTTGCTATAAAAACAAACAGATGTGAAACATATGCTTTTGATACATTATAATGCTTGATAAGTCAAAGAGGTTCTCCAATATCTTTGACTACATTTAATAATTTTTGGTAAGAGGATTTGCTGGCGGCGCCATAAAGCATTTGCAGTTCGCCGTTACTGAAAGTGAAGACAACTACCAAGTTATCACAAGCATTGCTGTAGAAAGAAATGTTTGTATCAATCCAATTTTGCATTTGAAAGGGGTATTTTGTAAGCGAGGCTTGAAGAAGCTGCAAATGTTCTGTTGTCAAAGTATAAAATTCTTCCGGCTGATAGTCAAAAGTAAATACAGACTCATATGTTAAAGCTGCCATGAGAAATTCTTTTGTAGTAGAAGTACAAATCTGCCATGTTTTATCATCATAGCTTGTGTAAACAGGGGGATTTGAAAAAGATAAATCTTTTCGATGAATACCGGCACGACAAACCCCTTGATTTTCATTTAACAAAATAAAATAATCTGATTTTTCCAGCCAGCTCCATTGTTTAAAATTTTGGGGGGATATCCAATGGTCTTGTACAAAATGAAAGGCTTTTGTTTTGCCGGCAGTATCATAATAGTCTTCTAGTACTTGTGGCAAAGCGCCAAATTTGTTTTTTAGAAAATGGATTTCTTCTTTTGTGTAACCTTCTAAAGCAGAAGTGTGATATAACTGCTTTAGGGTGTTGAGAAAGTTTTTCATTTTCATTTTATCTCCTTAAATAGTATTTTGATGATAGTATAGCATAAGTATGTTTTATTTGCTATATCAAAAAGAATAAAGACAGAAAATGAGAAAAAAGCATTTAGGCTTTAAACACGTTTTCTGTCTTTTTTATTACGCTATTTTAACAAACACTTTGACAAAGCACAATAATTGTTTCGGGTGTTGTTTGGGCAGGAATACTTCTGGTAGAAGCAGTATAGATAACAATCAGATAATGATTTGCCGGACTTGCTGTAAATGTTTGCCCATTTTCCAGCAAAATTTGTGTATTGGAATCAATATTAAGCTGGAGCGCTTTATCTTGGCTTAAAAGATTGCTGTCAAAATAATCTACTTTTACATTTTTATTCAATGTGTTGGGAGCCACCACAACTGCCTGAAATCTGGGAGGATAGATAAGCACAGCAGGAGCGTCGGCATCATAAAACACAGTAATAGACATTCCTCTTGAAATATTGGCTTGATTAATAAAATAAGTAGAAGGGGTGACAATAAAATTTGTAATACGACCATTTTGGTCACGAAGTTCGAATAATTTTGTACAGCCATCGTCGTTTAAATCTGAAATATTTGTGACAATGCCTTGTACGCCTAAATAACGAGAGGTGGAAACAGGGATATTTTCTTCCACATTACCACAGCTGCATCCTGTTGTGCCAGTCATATTTGGCGATTGTCTGGCGGAAATTTTTTTGGATTGTAATTTATTGTTATAATACATAGATAGAAACTCCTATTTGATTTGTTTAATTATATGTATGCAAAAGGGCATGGGCAAGATACATTTTTTAAAAAAGTTTTAAAAAAGAAATTTTATCTGATTGAAATGAGTGTGATAAGTGGTTTCTAAAACAGGTATTGCAATACCCTGTTTAGTACTGCTTTGTATCATTTTTAGCATATAAGATAGCTATTTGAGTACCGATATTTCTCATAGTTTGCAGTTTCTCTAAATTCTGATTCATATGAAACATATTTAGGTAAGTAGAGGATACAATGGACATAGAGGCGTTTAACAAATCTATATAAGTAGTGGGGTTACTGCTGCAAGGAGATATCATGGCAGCCCTAGAATTTTTTATAAAGGTAATGTCAATATGGTAGAGTGTGCCAAAACACTCTGTCCAAAAAAATTCTTCCGCCTAATATGAATAAATAGGAGAGCAAAATACAAGATCATTTGCTTTTTTTTGCTAGTTTTATAAATTGACGCAATTTTTAGAAAAGATACCACCTTTTTGTTGATATGGGTTGCAACCAATGCAGTGTTTTATGGCAGAAGAGCCTAATTGAAAAATTTTATATGAGATATTCTGCTGCTGCACTATAGACACAATTTTTGTCAAAGTGGTATAGCTACAGCCGTTTTGATTGGTGTGCCATTTAGCATTAATACTTTTGTTTGAGATGATATCCTTTATTGACCTGTTATAATACTTATTATAAAATAAAATTATATTTTTGAACAGAAGGTATTTTTGGGTGTCTTTTCAACTTAAGTAGTGATGGATGAGAATTTGTCGGTTTGACAAAAACACTGTGAATAGGACGTCCGCCTTGTAATCAACGGAAGAATACAGTATGATATAAAAAATTGATCGTCGGCGGCGAGTGACAAAGTAGGTTCAGCGTTATAGATCGCAGTTGAAGTTGCAATAATATACGCTGCAGTCGTTCCACATATTTTGGAAAAAAAGCTCCCATCATAAAAAGGATAACTCTAATTTGGAAACGTCCTTTTTGGTTATTTTTATTAACGATTAAGTGGACGTTCTAAAAGCAATATTTTCTTTGAAATAGAATCCATACATGTTTCTTTTCAATTTAAGTAGAGCTGAATAGCAGTTTGTCAGTTTCATAAATAACAGCTCTAACTTTAAGCGTCTTGAAGTATAAGATGTATTTGGCAAACGCTTATGATAGTTCTGGTTGGTTGTATTGATACAACTGGTTAAAAATTTTTTAGTGATTGAGAACAAATTTTGCAAAAGCAGGTGAAACGACTGCTATTGTTATGTTATATGGGTTTTGTTACGACACATAATTTTACTGAATGAGAGTGTGGTGTGATATTAAATACTATTTTCATTATCTTACCGGCATTTTTTGGTGTGTCTGTTGATTGCTTTTATTGGAGTTTCATTTGTCAGCAAGAAAAAAGAAAAACTTTAAGGATACTTTTTGGACTTTTTTTAGAAATAAGAAATCTATTTGACTGTGTCAATTTAAATTTGCATGAGATTGACAGAAAATTTCAATTTTCTATGAAATTGTTACTTTCCTTAAAAGGGATACTTTTTTGTAAATTATTTTCTAAAAAGCAAATAAAAAAGAAAATAAGAAAAATAATTGTTGCAAAAATACGTTTGTAGTAATATTATGTTAGGGCAGAGAAAATAATTATTAATAATAACAATAAAGGTGAGGATAACTGTGGAATGGGAAAAAAAACAAGCCAAAAAAACATTTAACTTTTTGGCGGGAGCATTGATGATATATAATTTAATATTTGGTTTTGTTGTATTTGGAATAGATTTGATGGAAATAAGCACATTACTTTTTATTTTTGATGATATGCAATGGGATCAAGCTGCAGAGATAGTATATCATAGTGGTATTGGTTTAAGTATTGGATCTGTTGTAGGGGTTATTATTGTAGGATTGATTATGCAACAAAGTCCTTCTTTTGAAAAAAGGAGATTGATCGACGTTAATACAATAATCATTTTTTACATATTAATGCAGGCGATACAATTATTGGGCAATTATATTTTGCTGCCTATGGAATTTTTAGTTTATTGGGCAGGATATAGCTTTGAAGAGGCTACTACAGCGGCAAGCCAAGTTTCTGATCTGTTTTCTTCTTTTATATATTCTGTTGCAGTGGCACCAATAGCGGAAGAAATTCTTTGCAGAGGCATTGTTATGAAAAAGCTTGAAAAATATGGAAAATCCTTTGCAGTACTCATTTCTGCCATGCTTTTTGGACTGCTGCATCAAAATATTGTTCAATTTCCCATTACAATGATGATAGGCATATTATTTGGATATTTAGCACAAAAATATTCTTTAAAAGCGGCAATACTACTTCATGTGTTAAATAATGTTTCTGTGGAGATGGTAGGAATTTTAGGAGAACGATATGCTATTGTTTGGACATTGGATATATTGTTTTTACATTTTTGTGTTGTTGCAAGCGTTGTGATTCTTTGGAAAAAAAGAGATGTTATTAAAGAATTTTGTAAAAGGCAAGAGCAAAAAAACCCTGCTTTAAAGTGGTTTTTTACAACACCTTTTATGCTTTTTACAATAGTATATTTTTTATTTTTGACTATAAAAAGTATTACGCCATTTTGAATAAAAAATTTTTTGAAAAATTTTTAAAAAAAGTTGTTGACATTAAATGAAAACTTTGGTATGATAGACAGGCAGTCAGGTGACTGTAAAGGAAATAGCAAATAAGCCCGAGTGGCGGAACTGGCAGACGCACAGGACTTAAAATCCTGCGGGGTAACACCCGTACCGGTTCGATTCCGGTTCTGGGCACTTTTATAGTATATGCGCGAATGGCTCAGTGGTAGAGCATCGCCTTGCCAAGGCGAGGGTCGCGAGTTCGAATCTCGTTTCGCGCTTGTAAAAGTCATGTTAAAATAGACATGGCTTTTTTGTTTTAAAAAATTTTTTATTGTAAACAAACAGAAGCTTTTTTTGTATTTTTGGTTTTTACAACAGCGATAATTTTTGTTTTTGTATTGCGTTGGTGAGAAAAAATGCAATAGAATAGTATAATTATAATCAAGTAAAAAATCATGATATAAATCATAATGGTTACAATATGATTTATAAATAATAGCAGATATCTATTAAATAAAAAGTTGAAAGTGCCTATCAATAGTGTAATAGGCAATCAAAGATAACCAAAAGCCTTGTGAAAGAAGTCATAAGGCTTTTTTGCCTAATAATATAGATTTGGTGGTATGGATATCATTTTTTATGAATATGAAAAAATTTAATTTGATTGTTTGTATAATATTTATGCAAAATAAATAAGTGTTGCTATTCATTAAACAAAAAAGGTATATTTTTTATGATAATTGTTAAGGGTTGGAACAGATTTTATTTTTTTGAAGTTAGAATATTCTGAAAGATTCATTAAGAATTTTCAAAAAAATTGATTTTGTATGAAAAAAAAGGTACAATAAAACAATGTAGATAGCAAAACAAAAAATCCCTAGGAAAAAGAGGCGAAAATATGATAAATATAAAAAAGAGATATGTAACATTAATAGTTGCTTGTGTGTGTATTTTTTTGACGTCTGTCACAGTACAAGCGGCTATGGAGGCGAAGCCGACTACTTCTAAAATATATGTTAATGGAGAAGAAAAAAAATGTGCTGCATACTATATTAATGGAAATAATTATTTTAAACTGCGGGATTTGGCGTATGCTTTAAATGGTACAAATAGAGAATTTAGCGTAAAATGGGACAATCAAAAAAAGACTGTACTGCTGACGTCGGGAGAGAGCTATACACCCATAGGCAATGAAATGGAACCTGTAGAAAATATATCTCGTTCTGCCAATGTTACTTCTTCTAATATTTTAGTGGATGGGCAGACTCTAAAGGTACAGGGATATAATATTGGGGGAAACAATTATTTTAAATTAAGAGATATTACAAACATTTTTAATATTTCTGTCATATGGAATGGCAAAACAAACACCATTCATATTGAAACAGGACAAGGAGAACAAACAGAAAGAGTTTTGAGTGCAAAAGAAATTTATGACAGATGCAGTGATGCCGTTTTTTATATTGAAACATATGACATTGACGGAGATGTTTTAAGCAGTGGCAGCGGTTTCTTTTTGGACAGCGATGGAAAAGCAGTAACGAATTTTCATGTATTGCAGGACAGCTATAGTGCAAAAATCACAACAGCCGATGGCAATCGTTTTGCTGTAAAGGGCGTGATTGGCTATGATATAAAAGGAGATTTGGCAATATTACAAATAGACGGCAGTGGTTTTGCGTATTTATCTTTAGGAGATTCTGATGAATTGACAAGTGGAGAAAAAATATATACTATAAGTAGTCCTATGGGATTGTCCAATACGATATCGGAGGGAATTGTTTCTGGTATTAATCGTACCATAGGAGATATTCCTTATATTCAAATTACAGCGGCTATATCCCATGGCAGCAGCGGAGGTGCCCTTTTGAATGAAAAAGGACAGGCTGTAGGTATTACCTCGGCAGGACTTGCTGAAGGACAAAATCTCAATTTTGCTATTCCTATCAATGCCATTTCTACGTTGAATACAGATACTTTTTACAGTTTTTCAGAGTTGGTGGTAGAATATACTATATATTCTTATTATGAAAGAGCAAAACCATTTGAAAATGTGGTGATGGAACAAGAGCCAAATGATTTGTTTGAAACTTCCCAGTTTTTAGAAAATGGCAGCAGTGTTATAGGAACTATGCAAGCAAATGAATTAGATAATTATTATGTTTTTTGTGGTTCTCCAGGAGTGCTGGAATTATATTGTTATTCAGATGCAGAAAATTTTGATAAAATGGCAGTATTGGCAGAAGATCTTTATGGAAAAGTAGAAACACTGGGCAAATTTGTAGAAATGGAAGATGGAAAGAAGGGAATGTATCTGTTACTGCCTGTGCTAGAACCCGGATATTATCACATTATGCTGGGAACGGAGGAAAAAATACAAAAAGAAGAAGCAATAGAATATATATTTTACTATCAATTTATACCAGAAGGAGTAGAATGGTAAAAAAGAAATTTGTAAAAAAACAATAATAGAAAAAAAGAAATATAGATTTGTCATAAAAGAAAGAAAAAACTACAATTTCTATATAATTTATAGTAGATTTTATGACTTTAGTATGTTATAATAGTCGATAATTGTGCGGAAATTCTTTCAGCACGTAGGATACAGAATGTTTGAGAGGCTTTTTGACGCCTCTGGCATAGCTGAAAATTTTTAAGGAGGAGCAACAGTATGAACGCAACATTTGTGGAAAAAGCGAATAATGTAGTGAAATTTACAGTAGAGGTAGACGGTGCAGCATTTGAAAAAGGTCTTGCCTATGCTTATAATCAAAACAAAAATAAAATTTCTCTGCCTGGATTTAGAAGAGGAAAAGCGCCAAGAAAATTGATTGAAGCACAGTATGGCGCAAATTTTTTCTATGAAGAGGCGATTAACCATATTTTCCCTGATGTTTATGAAGAAGCGATTGATGAATTAAAACTGGACGTAGTAAGCCGTCCTACTATTGATGTAGAAAATATTAATAAAGAAACAGGCGTTAAATTTATTGTGGAGGTAACAGTAAAACCAGAAGTAACATTAGGACAATATAAAGGTCTGAAAGTAGAAAAAGAGCCTGTTGAAGTGACAGAAGAAGAAGTGGAAAAGGAATTGAAATCCATTCAGGAAAAAAATGCCAGATTGGTAGAAGTAACAGACAGAGCTGCTGAAAACGGGGATGTTGCAAAAATCAGCTATCTTGGTACAGTAGATGGAGTTGCTTTTGAAGGCGGACAGGCTGATAACCATGATTTGACATTGGGCTCTCACGCATTTATTGAAGGATTTGAAGAACAGATTGTCGGGCACAATGTGGGAGATAAATTTGATGTCAATGTGACATTTCCCGAAGCTTATCATGCGCCTGAGCTTTCCGGAAAAGCGGCTGTATTTGCCGTGGAATTAAAAGGACTCAGCAAAAGAGAACTGCCTGAACTCAATGATGAATTTGCAGAAGACGTTTCAGAATTTTCCACATTAGATGAATATAAGGCAAGTATTCAGGATAAACTGAAAAAGGAAAAAGAAGAAAAGGCAAAACAAATTCAAAGCGACAAGCTTTTGGATGCGGCTATTGCAAATTGCACCATGGATGTGCCACAGGTGATGTATGATAACAAAATCGACCAGATGATGCGCGAATTTGAAGAAAACATCACAAGACAAGGCTTGACAATGGATATTTACTGCAAATATATGGGCACAACAAAAGAAGATGTGAAAGAAAACTTTAGAGAAACATCTGAAAAAAGTGTAAGAGCAAGACTGATGCTGGAGCAGATTGTAAAAGAAGAAAATCTGACTGTTTCTGAAGAAGCGTTGAAGGAAGAAATTGGAAGATTTGGCGAAAGCTATGGCATTGATGCAGAAAAGATGATTGAGATGTTCCGTGAAGAAGATAAAGAAGCGTTGAAAGAAGATATGCTTGTAAAACAAGCGCTGAAACTGATTGAAGACAGTGCAGAAGAAGTAGAAAAAGCATAATCGCTTCCTTATGGATTCTACAGGGATTCTCTCTAAGTAAAACTAATTTAGCTGCAAAAAGAAGTTTTTGAAAAAAAATAGATGAGATATAAGGGTGTGGGGTGGTGAATTGGCACTCCATACCTTTATACTTTATTTGTAAAAATTTGATTTTTTTGGAGGTCTTAGAATGAGTTTAGTCCCAATGGTAGTAGAACAATCTAGCAGAGGAGAACGTTCCTATGATATTTATTCTAGATTGTTAAAAGACAGAATTATATTTTTAGGTGAAGAGGTAAACGATACAACAGCAAGCCTTGTAGTAGCGCAGCTTTTGTTTTTGGACGCAGAAGACCCTGATAAAGATATTAATCTTTACATAAACAGTCCCGGCGGCGTCATTACGGCTGGAATGGCTATTTATGATACAATGCAGTATATTCATGCAGATGTTTCTACGATCTGTATTGGTATGGCGGCAAGTATGGGAGCGTTTTTATTGGCAGGAGGGGCAAAGGGAAAACGTTTTGCATTGCCCAATGCGGAAGTGATGATACATCAACCTTCCGGCGGAGCAAGAGGACAGGCGACTGAAATTCGTATTCATGCAGAAAATATATTGAAAACGAAAAGAAAACTCAATGAAATTTTAGCGCAAAATACAGGAAGAACCGTGGAAGAAATTGAACGTGATACAGAACGTGACAATTTTATGTCTGCACAAGAGGCGAAGGCTTACGGTTTGATTGACGAAGTCATTACAAAGCCACAGAAATAAAGGAGATGAAATCATGTCAGAAGAAAAGAAACAACTGAGATGCTCCTTCTGTGGGAAACCACAGGATCAGGTGCGTAAGCTGATTGCAGGACCAAATGTATATATATGCGATGAATGCGTTGGACTTTGCACAGATATTGTAGCAGAGGAATATGATGTTTTGGCAAATCGTCCAGAACGTACAGAAATGCCAAAGCCAAAAGAGATTAAAGCCATATTAGACGAATATGTGGTGGGGCAGGAGGAAGCAAAAAAAGTACTTTCTGTTGCAGTGTATAATCATTATAAAAGAATATTGGTAGATGAAAAAGCAGATGATGTGGAGCTGCAAAAAAGCAACGTGCTGATGGTAGGACCTACAGGTACAGGAAAAACACTTCTTGCCCAAACGCTTGCAAGGGTATTAAACGTACCTTTTGCCATTGCGGACGCAACTTCTTTGACAGAAGCCGGATATGTGGGAGAGGACGTTGAAAATATATTGTTAAAGCTGATACAAGCGGCGGATTATGATATTGAACGTGCGGAAAGAGGAATCATCTATATTGATGAAATTGATAAAATTACAAGAAAGTCTGAAAATCCTTCTATTACAAGAGATGTCAGCGGAGAAGGCGTACAGCAGGCGTTGCTGAAAATATTGGAAGGCACAGTAGCCAGCGTTCCTCCTCAAGGGGGTAGAAAACATCCTCATCAGGAATTTATACAAATTGATACTACAAATATATTGTTTATTTGTGGAGGCGCTTTTGGAGGCATTGAAAAAATTCTGCAAAGTAGACTCAATGAAAAAGTCATTGGATTTGGCGCAACTGTACAAAGTAAAGCAGAAAAGAAAACAGGAGAGCTTTTGAAGCAGTTGATGCCCCAAGACTTGCTAAAATTTGGATTGATACCAGAATTTATAGGACGTTTACCTGTGATTGTAACATTGGATAATTTAGACGAACAGGCGTTGGTACGTATTTTAACAGAGCCAAAAAATGCTTTGACAAAACAGTATGAATATCTCTTTGAACTGGATAATGTTTATTTGGAATTTACACAAGAAGCGTTAAAAGCTGTAGCAAAACAAGCTATGGAAAGAGAAACAGGCGCTAGAGGCTTGCGTTCTATCATGGAGGAATTTATGAGTGGAATTATGTACGAAATTCCTACAGAGCCAAACATTGAAAAGTGTATTATTACAGAAGATGTAGTAGTACAGCACAAACCAGCGGAGTATATTTATAATTATAATAGAGAACCAATACAAAGGATTAGAAAACAAAAACAGAAAAAAGAAGGTATTTCATAATATAGAAAAAACAACTTCCGATATAATTTTGGAGGTTGTTTTTTTAGAAAAGACATTGCATACGTAATTTTACAAAATATGGAAGTAAAAATATACAAAAGAAAGGAATTTTTCATAAATATATTGACAGATAAATGACAATGGTGTAAAGTATGAGTGTAAGAAAAAAACAATATACACACAAAATTAGAAAAAATTGTGTGTTGTTTTTATCCATAATAGTTCGCATACAAAATATTTTGCATTTTCTTTTAGAAGTAATAGAGATACAATGCAAAGTTATTTTTATGGGAAGAGATAAAATTTTTTTGTGAAAACGATTAAAAAAAGTTGCTTTTATAAAAGAAATTTTGTCAACAGGGGCATTTTTTTAGAAAGAAAGAGTTTTTTTTGCACAAAATGCAAAAAGATAATTGTCACAAATAGTGTTAGAAACAATATAGAATTGTGATGTATCACTATCCCTTTTTATAATATGTTTGTTGATAAATATGTTGACAAAATTTAAACAAACATGGTATAGTCTTTATAAAGACACTGTATTTCTTGCATGAAAAACAGTTGTCAAAGACCTCTTTTTTTCAGGCACAAGCCCAAGCAATCAGGTCAGTTTTAGTTAAGTAACCGGCGTAGAGCAAGCCTGTTATTTAAAATTTATTAAACATATAGGAGGAATATTAAATGGATTTCAAATTAACAAAAGCACAGTTGTTACAGCAAGAATTGTTTAAAAACTTCGCTGAAACAGAAATTAAACCAATCGCAAAGGATATGGACGAAGCTGAGGAATATTCTCAAGAATTAGTTGCAAAGCTTCAGAAAATCGGTGCTTTCGGTATTCCTTACTCCAGAGAGTACGGCGGACAGGGCGCTGATGTATTGACATATACATTAGCAATGGAAGAAATGTCTAAAATAGACGCTTCTACAGGTATTACACTTTCTGTGCATACCTCCCTTTGCTGCTCTTGTATCAATGAATTTGGTACAGAAGAACAGAAACAGGAATTTTTAAGACCATTAGTAGATGGTAGGAAAGTGGGTTGCTATGGTTTAACAGAACCAAATGCCGGTACAGACGCTTCCGGTGTACAGACAACAGCTGATAAAGAAGGTGACTACTACATTATCAATGGTTCTAAAATGTTTACAACAAACTCTGGTTTTGCTGATACATTTGTTGTATTTGCTTTAACAGATAAATCCAAAGGCTCAAGAGGCATGTCTGCATTTGTTCTTGACAGAGATATGCCGGGTATTTCTGTAAGTGAAAACATCGAACGTATGGGTATTAGAGCGGCGTCTAACTGTGCTGTTACATATGAAAATGTAAAAGTACCTGCAAACAGAATGCTTGGCAAAGAAGGACAGGGATACAAAATTGCTATGACAGCTTTGGGCGGCGGACGTATTGGTATTGGCGCACAGGCTGTTGGTATTGCTCAAGGAGCTATTGATGAAGCTTTGAAATATGTAAAAGAAAGAAAACAAGGCGGTAGAACAATCAATAAATATCAAAATACACAGTTTAAACTGGCTGAATGCCAAACAAAAGTAGATGCAGCTAGATTGATGGTTTGGAGAGCAGCAACAGCAAAAGATAACCATGAAAACTATGCTCCATTGGCAGCTATGTGTAAATTATTTGCTTCTGAAGTAGCAAATGAAGTAACAAGAGTTTGCGTACAGCTTCTTGGCGGTTATGGATATTGCCGTGAATATCCAGTAGAAAGAGCAATGAGAGATGCTAAGATTACAGAAATCTATGAAGGTACTTCTGAAGCTATGAAGATGATTATCTCCGGCTCAATGAAGGTTTGATAGACAATCGTTAGTCAGAAACGAAATATGAAAAATTCGGAAGGAGAACTATAATGAAAATCGTTGTATGTATTAAACAAGTACCAGACACAGTTGAAGTTAAAATTGACCCAAAAACAGGCACTCTGATTAGAGATGGTGTTCCTAGTATCATCAACCCAGATGATAAAACAGGTATTGAAGCTGCACTGCAATTAAAAGAAAAAATGGCTGGTAGCACAGTAACTGTTGTATCTATGGGACCTCCACAGGCAGACGTTGCTTTAAGAGAAGCACTGGCTATGGGTTGCGACGAAGCAATTCTTGTTTCTGGCAGAGAATTTGGTGGTTCTGATACATATGCTACATCCGGTATTTTGGCAGCGGCGTTAAAAACATTAGAATATGACATCATTATTACAGGTCGTCAGGCTATTGACGGCGACACAGCGCAGGTTGGACCACAGATTGGTGAAAAAATTGGCGTGCCTCAGGTTTCTTATGTAGAAGAAATTCGTGAAGTAGCAGAAGACCATGTTGTTGTAAAAAGACAATTTGAAGATGGATACCACATCATCAAAATCAAAACTCCTTGCCTTTTGACAGCGATTGCTGAATTGGCACAGCCAAGATACATGAGCGTTAGAGGCGTTGTAGAAGCATATGAAAAAGAAATCAAAATTCTTGGATTTGAAGATTTGAAAGATAACCTTGAGCTTGACATGATTGGCTTGAAGGGTTCACCAACAAACGTTTACCAGTCCTTTACAAAAGAAGTAAAAGGCGCTGGTACAATCCTCAAAGATTTGTCAGCAGAACAAGCTGTAAAAGCGATTGTAGACAAATTGGAAGAAAAATTCATTATTTAATCCAGAAATGAAAATCGTTAGAATTAGTATAAGGAGGAGAACCCTACAATGAGTAAAGGTATATATGTAGTAGTTGAACAAAGAAGCGGAAAAGTACAAAACGTTGGACTTGAGCTGATTGGCGAGGCTACAAGATTAAAAGAAGATTTGAAAGACGATGTAGTTGCTGTATTACTTGGCGACGGTATAGAAGGCGAAGTAAGTAAATTATTCCACTTTGGTGCTGATAAAGTTATTTTGATTCAACATCCTTATTTAAAAGAATATGTAACAGAACCATATACAAAAGCGCTTACACAGGTTGTAAAAGAGTATGACCCTGAAATTATGCTCTTTGGTGCATCTTCTATAGGTCGTGACGTTGCTCCTAGACTTGCAAGCCGTGTAAGAACAGGTCTTGTTGCAGACTGCACAGGTTTAAGAATGGCTAAAACTGAAGAAGAAATTGCAAAAGAAGAATCTATGGGTTGCCCAGACGGTAAAAGAGCATTGCTTATGACACGTCCGGCATTTGGCGGTAACTTGATGGCTACTTTGATGTGCCCAAGAACAAAACCTCAAATGGCAACTGTTCGTCCTGGTGTTATGAAGAGAATTGCAAAAGACGAATCCAGAACAGGCGAAGTAATCAAAATGGATGTTGCTTTTACAGAAGCAGATATGAATGTTGAAATTTTGGAAGTTGTAAAAGCAGAAAAGAAATCTATCGACTTAACAGAAGCAAAACTGATTGTTTCCGGCGGTCGTGGTATTGGCGGTCCAGAAGGTTTCGATTTGGTAAGAGATGTAGCTGATGCACTTGGTGCAGAAGTTGGTTCTTCCAGAGCATGTGTTGATGCTGGCTGGATTGAAAAAGACCGTCAGGTTGGTCAAACAGGTAAAACAGTTAGACCTGACTTATATCTTGCTTGCGGTATTTCTGGTGCAATCCAACACGTTGCAGGTATGGAAGGTTCTGAGCTTGTTATTTCTATCAACAAAAATGATACAGCAGCAATCTTTGATGTTTCTGATTTAGGTATTGTTGGCGATGTAAAAGTTATCCTTCCTAAATTAGCTGAAGCTATCAGAAAAGCAAAAGCTGAAAAAGCGGCTCAGTAATCTAAAAAATATTAAAAAAATAGAAATTGTGTCCAAGCGGTGTAACATTAAAAGGGCAATCTCGTTTTAAGAGATTGCCTTTTTGTATAGAGAAAACCACGCGTTAGACGCGTGGTTCAAAAAAGCCTTCTGGCGTTGAGGTAGAAGTAAAAACTCCTTTTCACTATAGTCTGCCAACTGCAAGAAATAAAGTGAAAAGGAGGTCCGTATATGGGAATTGCGGATATACATAGTTTATCGCATACAAAATGGAATTGCAAATATCATATTGTGTTTGCGCCGAAATATAGAAGAAAAAGTATTTTATTACGAAAAAAGGAAAGCAATAGGAGAAATATTGAGAAAATGATGTGAGTGGAAAGGCATGAATATATTAAAAGCAGAAGTATGTCCGGATCATGTACACATGCTGGTAGAGATACCGCCGAAAATGAGTGTATC
>DVLQ01000105.1 GCA_018715395.1 Candidatus Coprocola pullicola
CGGGGAATAAAAAGTTGCCCTTGTTTCGGCTCGTAAGGGCAAAAACAAGGGCAAACAGATAAGGTTTGAATGAAAAACAGGCGTGAAGCCTTGAAAAATCAATGGTTTTTGAGGATTAGATAGTTAAATTGGAATTTGAAGGAGCGGTAACATATGGTTAGCGAATTTTAGAGAGCAGCATTTCCATGGATTTTAATTGGTTTATTTGTAGCAATCAGTTGCTCTTTTATGAGCAAAAGCAAAAACAAGGACTAATCCAATTTCCTATTTATCGGAGAGTTGACAGTGAGCTTAAACAACTGAATACATTAACCGCGAGAAGCTTTTTTCAACCTGAAAACGGCTGCTCTTTTCTTTTGTCAACGAGTCAGGGAAGCCATCCATGGCGAAATCGAAAGGGAAAATCAACCAAAAATTTGACAAAACCGTTAGAGTTTTTGTCGAATTGATGTAGGTTTTCAAATTTCCTTGAAATCAACATATTCCTTAAAATAGGAGTTTTTTTACTTCATTCCTATTTTACAATCAAGCCTTCTCATGCTATACTTTTTTGGGAGAGTGATTTTATGGAAATAAGAGTTTTGCAATATTTTCTTGCCGTTGCAAAAGAAGAAAGCATTTCAGGAGCAGCCAAATTTTTACATCTTTCTCAGCCTACTCTTTCCAGGCAGTTAAAAGACATGGAGCAAATGCTGGGAAAACAGCTTTTTATAAGAGGCAATCGTAAAATTACATTGACACAAGAAGGTATCATTTTAAAAAAAAGAGCAGAAGAAATTATCGCATTGGTCAAAAAAGCAGAAAATGAAATTATCTCTTCTGATGAAAATATTGCAGGAGATATTTATATCGGCAGTGGTGAAACAGATGCTGTTCGTTTGATTGCAAAAATAGCCGCTGATTTACAAAAAAAATTTCCAAAGATTTGTTTTCACATTTCCAGTTCTGATGCAATAGATGTATTAGAAGGATTGGACAAAGGTCTTCTTGATTTTGGTATTATAATGGATCCGGCAAATTTAGATAAATACGAATATTTGAAAATACCTGCCAAAGATACTTGGGGCATTTTGATGAGAAAAGACAGTCCTCTTTCTCAAAAATCCTTTATTGCCGCTGAAGATTTACAAAATATGCCTTTGATTATTTCTCGTCAAGCTATGAATGGTCCTCTTGTACAATGGCTAAAACAGGGACTGGACACTTTTCATATTGTATCTACATACAGCCTCATTTACAATGCTTCTCTTATGGTAGAAGAGGGAGTGGGATATGCTCTTGCTATTGATAAAATTATTAATACAACTGGAAACAGTCAGCTTTGTTTTATTCCTCTTTCTCCAAAACTAGAAATCGGTATGCAGATTGTCTGGAAAAAGTATCAGGTTTTTTCAAAAGCTTCTCAACAATTTTTAATGAGATTACAACAAGCATTTTATCAAAACCAATATGAAAAATAATGTTTATAAAATGATAGTAAGAAGTGATAGTAAAATCTAGAGCGTATCTGAAAAATGAAAAGTGCACAAAAGTCTATTATATGTTATCGTAATATCAGATAGGAGATGATAGACATGGCAAAAGGATATGAACTCAGTGATTCAGAATGAGAACGTATCTCTGACTTTTTTCCAGTATCCAAAATAGGACGTCTTTTAAAATGGGATAACAATGTTCAATGCAATTATGTTGCTTGCGATTCTGCATGGGAAGACGATATCCTCCTCACCAAAGTGTTTATAGTAGATTTTGCAAATGGCGAGAGGATGGTACCTTAGAAACTGTTTTTCACATTTTAAACGCTGATGCTGATTTAGAAAATCTTAGCTATATCAAAATAAATCCACAAAGTGCAGAAGCTAAAAAAGGGCTTTCAATTCAGAATGCAATCCATTTATTGGTACAAGTCATAGTAGAAAAAGTACCAAAATTCATGCCATTGTAGATGAATTAGGTAACCCTATTTCATTTCTGCTGTCTGGCGGTCAAATCCATGATAGTAAAATCATCATCTCTCTGCTTGAAACAATAACTTAAACAGTTTCGTTGTATTGCTACTAGATATAATAAGTTAGCCTCTTCCTTTTTTACTTTTATTCATATTATTGTAATTACCATTTTGTTAAAATGATGAATACATAGGACTTTTCAGATACGTCCTAATATTTTCATTTTTATGCCATATAACTATGATAAATATGATTAAAAAAAATGCTTCTAAAAGACTTTTGTATTTTTCAAATAATAGATTGAAATCATACAAAAGTCATTTTTTGTGCAAAAAAATTTCTCATATCAAAAACCTATGAAATAATATTATAATACTATCTATAATTTATGTAAAAACTCCTAAAAAAATAGTCTTAACCCCATAGATTGATATTGTATTTTATGCATAACCAATGTGTTGTAAAACTTAAAAAAATAATATATTATAAAAATTTACATACAAATTTTATAAAAATAACTTCCATGCAATCATTGCTTATTTACAAAAAATCTGATATAAAATTTGAAATAGAACGAGAAATATACTTGCCTTTTGTATCAATCTAAAATACTCTGTTTAAAAATCTTGTTTTTATTAAAATTGCAGCAAAGCGTCATCCAATACAGAATATTTTCCGTGGCAACATATCAAAAACATTGTTGCTATTTCAAATGTATTCAAAAACTGTGTATCAGCATTTTCATATACACTTTTTCACTAAATTCTGAAATGATAAGAAATATTTTTTCATCAAATACAGAGATAGCACTTCTTTTTTACCCAATGAAGTCAAAAAAGGTTACCATTTCAAAAAAGCATCCACCCGCCTAGCGGGTGGTTTTTCTCATGCGGGCATAGCCCTCTGTTCCTCGCGTATGCGTGAACGCATAACCTGATCTGCCAACTGCACCTCTGTTACCTGCTACCCTTAAAAGGGTTTTCCCATTCCAGTGTTAGCTGTTCTCCCAGTTGATCCTCCCTTCATTGATTTGCTATATATTCGGCTATTCTTTCTGCATTTTTTACTGCTGTATCCACATAATATCCTTTAGACCAAAATTCTCTGTTTCTATATTTATACTTTAACTCACTGAATTGCTCATATAGCATCGTGCTGCTTTTCCCTTTCAAATACTCCATAAAACTTGATGCACTCATTTTCGACCGTATCTCTACCGGCATATGCACATGATCCGGACATACTTCTGCCTTTAATATATTCACGCCTTTCCACTCACATCATTTTCTCAATATTTCTCCTATTGCTTTCCTCTTTTCGTAATAAAATACTTTTCTTCTATATTTCGGCACAAACACAATGTGATATTTGCAATTCCATTTTGTATGCGATAAACTATGTATATCCGTAATTCCCATATACGGACCTTCTTTTCACTATATTTCTTGCAGTTGGCAGACCGCAATTGTATTATAGTGAAAAGGAGTTTTTACTTCTACCTCAATGCCGAAAGGCTTTTTTGAACCACGCGTTTAACGCGTGGTTTTCTCTATACAAAAAGCATCCACCCGCCTAGCGGGTGGTTGTTCCCATTTGCACATAGCCTTCCATTTCTAGTTTATGGATACATGCATAGCCTAGCCTAGTCTGCCAACTGCTCCTGTGTTATTTACTACCCTTAACTCTGGTGTCAGCTGTTCACTTAATTGCTGTTCTCTTAATTGTTTTGCTATATATTATCTGCATTTTTTGTTGCTGTATAATATTACGCCAAAATTTTCTGTTTCTATATTTGTTTAACTCACGAAATTGTTTCTATAACATCTCCCTTTTAAACACCTCATAAAACTGGATGTACTCATTTTAGGTGGTATTTCTACAGGCATATAATCCGGAGATATTTCTGCCTTTGGTATAGCTGCAGTTTTCCACTCACACAATATTGCTTTTATAAAACACTTTTCTACTATATTTTGTATTATGTGATATTTGTAATTTTGTTTTATATGCGACAAACTAGGTATCTATAATGCCTATATCACTTCTACTACAATGCCGGAGAGTTTTTTTGAACCATGCGTCTAACGTGTGGTTTTTTATACAAAAAAGAGAATTCTATAAAAGAATCCTCTTTTTTGATGAGTGTTTGAATATTTGTTTTCATAAAAAAGATATGTTACAATATTTATCATTTCCTAAAATAAAAAATACATTCCTGCCTATTTTTAACATATTATGCTGAAAGGGCTGCTGTCTATTTTATACTATTAGAAAATATAGACAATACAACTTTAGTGAATTTTATATTGCTACAGAAAAGAATTTTAGAAGAAGTTTCTTTTTTTTATCAATTTTTGTATGATACATCAATTTTTTCTATTTTATGATATCCTCTTTGATGAGCAGTTGCCTTTAGAACAAAAGAAAATTGATTTGGCGTGGTTGCCAATAAAAAATCACGTTTGGGACATTGCTTTTGATTATTGGGATTAAAAAAACGCTTTCCTTCTAAATATCTTAAAGAATGTAGTTTTTCTGTTAAAGGATAGTATTGTTCAAGTAAAAGACTTTTAATATATTCTGCGCAATATGTATCCTCCTCTGTAGGAGAAAGGGCGGCTTTTCCCATGCAAACAAGACAAACAAAAGAAGGATTTTTTTGTTTTATGTATTTGGCAATGGCAGAAGCATTGACAAAACTGCCTGTCAATATTTCTTCTGCATTGTCCGCATTTGCAATGCCTTGTGTGCCGGCGCTTGTTGTATGCACAATGGTTTTTTCTGAAAAATCAATATGTTCAATATTGGCGGGGGAATTACCATAATCAAATCCTGCAAGCATAATTTCATTTCTTTCTCCGGCTAAAATATAGTTTGGGTTTTGTTTTTTTAAAGAATATGCAGTTTCTATTTTTCCTACAGCCAATATTTCTTTTGCACCATTTGCCATAAAAAAACATTCTGTTGTAAAGGCTCGAAAAACGTCAATGATAACGGTAATGCCCCTTGCTTTTTTTGCCCCTTCCAATAATTGTAATATTTGAATTTCCATATAATCAGCCTTTCTGTATTTCTTTTAAAAAACTGGTGGCTGAAAAGTTTGCCTCTAAGCCTAAATAATCCGATATGGTTTGCCCTAAATCGGCAAATGTGGCGCGTATGCCTAGATTGACGCCTTGTTTTATATTTTTACCATAGACTAGTAGGGGGACATATTCTCTGCTGTGGTCTGTACTGGGGGTTGTAGGGTCGCAGCCATGGTCAGCGGTAATAAAAAGAATATCCTCTTCTTTCATGGCGGACATGATTTGAGGAAGTTTGTCGTCAAAATATACAAGGGCATTTTTATAGCCTTCCACATCGTTTCTGTGTCCGTAAATCATGTCATAATCCACAAGATTGGTAAAAAGAATTCCTTCAAATACTTCTTTTGTATATTGTATTGTTTTTTCTATACCGTCATGGTTATTGGTGGTATGGTCTGCTTTTGTAATGCCTCTGTGTTCAAATATATCTTCTATTTTACCGATAGCCAATACAGTTTGCCCCTTTTGTTTTGCCAAGTCTAATATAGTTGTACCGGTTGGAGGAAGAGAAAAATCTTTTCTGTTTTTTGTTCTGGTATAATTTCCGTTAGAACCGATAAAAGGACGAGCAATCACACGAGCAACTGCCCAATCTCCTGTTAATAAATCTCTTGCTTTTTGGCAGATTTCATATAATTTTTTTACAGGAATCACATCTTCATGGGCTGCAATTTGAAATACACTGTCTGCGGAGGTATATACGATGGGGTAACCTGTTTTAACATGTTCTTCACCTAAGATTTTTATGATTTCTGTACCGGAGGCGGCATAGTTTCCTAATATTTTTGTACCAATGGCTTTTTCAAAAGCGTCTATCAATTCTTTTGGAAAGCCTGTATGTGTAAATGTGGGAAAAGGCTTTTCTGTGATGATGCCTGCCATTTCCCAGTGACCTGTTGTAGTGTCTTTTCCTATGGATTTTTCAGCCATTTTTCCAAAACAACCTATGGGAGAATCTACTTTTCCTAAAAGAGAGATATCTTTTCCGGTGATATTGCCAAGTCCTAAAGAACATAAATTTTTTAAGTCCATTTCCGGTTTTGCTTTTTTTATGTTTACAAGAGTGTTGCTGCCTGTGTCGCCGTATTTTTCAGCATCCGGCAGTTCTCCGATTCCTACGCTGTCTAATACAACAATAATTGCTCTTTTCATACTTTTTCACTCCTTTATGCTGTAATAATATCCAACAATAATTTGGGCTGAGAGGGACAAGTATCTCCGATGACAATGGCATTTTGTACTATAGAGAGAGCTTTTTGAGCACGTTCTTGTGAGCAACTGTATATTTGCGCCAAAACATCGCCTTTTTCTACTTTATCTCCAATGCGTTTTTTTAATATAATACCTGCGCCAAAATCAATTTTATCTGTCTTTTCTTTTCTGCCTGCGCCTGTTTGTTGAGAAGCTCTGCCAATAGAGGCGGTATCCATACTTTGTATATAGCCGGAAGTAGAGGCAGTTAAAGACAGTCTGTACTCAGAAAGAGGAAGTAAAGAATAATCATCTATGACTTTTATATTACCCCCTTGTTGATGTAATAATTCTTTAAATTTGGTAAGCCCTTTTCCATTTTGAATCTGTTGTAAAAGAAGTGCTTTTCCTTCTTCTTCAGAAGAAACCTTTCCTGCTAAAACAAGCATATGCGCGCCAAGTGTAATGGAAACGGTCAGCAAATCGCCCTTAACATTACCTTTTAATGTTTCTATGGCTTCTATCACTTCTAGGCGGTTGCCGATGTAATTGCCCAAAGGCTGTGCCATACTGCTGATAACAACAGTAATTTTTTTGCCCACATGACGTCCCATAGACGCCATAATACTACCCAGTTTTTGCGCGTCTTCCAATGTTTTCATAAAAGCTCCATTACCGCATTTTACATCCAATACAATACCATCAGCTCCGGCAGCGATTTTTTTTGACATAATGCTGGAAGCAATTAAAGGAAGGCTTTCTACTGTAGCTGTGACATCTCTGAGAGCATAAAGTTTTTGGTCGGCGGGAGTCAAATTTTTGTTTTGTCCCATAATCACAATATGGGAAGTTTTTGCCCATTGTATAGCCTGCTGTTGTTGTACATGAATGGAAAAGTTGGGAATAGATTCCAGCTTATCTAATGTACCGCCGGAAAAACCCAGTCCTCTGCCGCTCATTTTTACAACATTAACGCCGGTAGAGGCAACCAAAGGAGCTAATATAAGCGTTGTGGTGTCTGCAACGCCGCCTGTACTATGTTTGTCCACTTTAAAGCCGGAAATATCCGATAAGTCAAACATCTCTCCGGAATTTGCCATTGCCATTGTTAGCTGTGCTGTTTCTTGTTCATCAAGAGATTGGAAATAAATTGCCATCAAAAAAGCTGAAATTTGATAGTCAGGTATGGTTTCATTTGTAACGCCGGAGATAAAAAAATCAATTTCTTGTTTTGTTAGTTTTTTTCCTTCTCTTTTTTTTAGTAGTATATCTAAAAAATCCATAGCACAGACCTCCTTTTTTAAAATGGATTTTATTTTCTGCATTGATATAGTTGACTGTAAAGAAGAGGTTTTCTATCGGCTTTTAAAGGAAATTCTTTACGATATTGCGTTACAATGTTATCGTCTATTTCCGCTGTTACCAGATATTGACCTTCTTTGGCTCGAGCAATGATTTTGCCATAAGGGTCGATTACCATACTATCGCCGCTGTAATCCAATCCCCCTCCGCTGCCACAGCGATTGATACCGGCAATATAACATTGGTTTTCAATGGCTCTTGCTTGTAAAAGAGATATCCAGTGGCATCTTCTTGGAGTGGGCCAATTTGCAATGACTGTAATAAGATGACTTTGATAAGAGCATGCCTGAAAAATTTCAGGAAAACGTAAGTCATAGCAAATCAATGGGGAAACGGGAATACCTTTTACAGTGCAAAATGTGACATGGTCTCCACCGCTGTAAAATTTAGATTCTGTACCATAAGAAAAAGGATGTATTTTAACATAGTCTGTAATAATTTGTCCTTTTTCATCTACAATGATACAGTGATTTTCTGATTTTTCTCCATTTTTTATAATGATGCCAAATCCTATGTTCATTTGAAATTGTACTGCTTTTTGTTGAAAAAATTGGATAGAAGGAGCATTTTCAAAAGTTTCTCCATATGTATCGGGATTCATAGAAAATCCTGTTAGGGTCATTTCGGGAAAAAGTAGAAATTCTACTTGTTGCGCTTTTGCTTGTTGCATAATGTTTTGACATCTGGACATATTTTCTTGTTTGTTTTCCCAAGCAATGTCTAGCTGTCCCAAACCAATTTTCATTTCAAGTAACTCCTCTCTTTGTATTGTTATGAACGAAAAAAATAAGTAGCTTTATTTTACCGTAAAATACCTAAAGAAACAATATTAATCGAATGTTATTTTATGGTATGCATAAATAAATGACTATGTTATAATAAAAAACAATAGTTGGTATAAAAAGATAGATGATTTTGAATATATTATAAATTTTAGTGAAAATAACATATTGTAAAAACAGTTTTGTTAGCTTAACATAAAAATAAAAATAAAGGTAGACAAATTTGCGACAAATGTATTTTTGACGTCCGTATTTATCTTTTCCATAATAATAAAACAAATAAAGAAAAACAATGAGGACAGCAAATAGCAAAATCTTGAAAAGTAATGATGATATTTATGCATTGTAACAGATCCTTTCAGGGAGAGAATGTTTTTGTGATAATTTTTAATAAGAAGTTGTTGTCTATAACATTTTAACATAACAGAATATTAAAAACAAAAAGCAGAAAATAAATATGAAGTGTATTTAAGAAAAGCAATGAGGAGAGCAAATAGCAAAATCTTGAAAAGTAATAATGATATTGATACATTGTAACAGCTTCTTTCAGAGAGAATGTTTTTGTGATAAAGAAGTTGTTGTCTATAACATTTTAATATAACAGAATATTAAAAACAAAAAGGAGAAAGTAAATATGAAGTGTATTTAAGAAAAGCAATGAGGAGAGCAAATAGCAAAATCTTGAAAAGTAATGATGATATTGATACATTGTAACAACTCCTTTCAGAGAGAGAATGTTTTGTCATAATTTTTAATAAGAAGTTGTTGTCTATAACATTTTAATATAACAGAATATCAAAAACAAAAAGGAGAAAATAAATATGAAGTGTATTTAAGAAAAGCAATGAGGAGAGCAAATAGTAAAATTTTGAAAAGTAATGATGATATTGATACATTGTAACAGCTCCTTTCAGAGAGAGAATGTTTTGTCATAATTTTTAATAAGAAGTTTTTGTCTATAACATTTTAACATAACAGAATATTAAAAACAAAAAGGAGAAAGTAAATATGAAGTGCATTTCTTGGAATGTAAATGGTTTTAGGGCAATTATGGGAAAGGGTTTTTTAGATTTTTTTCATCAAATAGATGCGGATTTATTTTCCGTACAAGAAACAAAATTACAACAAGGGCAGATAGAGCTTGATTTACCAGGATATTATCAATATTGGAATTATGCCAAAAAGAAGGGATATTCAGGCGTAGCGGTTTTTACAAAACAAAAACCCATTGAGGCAACTTATGGTATAGGCATACAAGAGCATGACCAAGAAGGACGTGTGATTACATTGGAGTTTGAACAGTTTTATTATGTAACTGCTTATACGCCAAATTCTCAATCTGAAAATGCCAGATTAGCCTATCGTATGAAATGGGAAGATGCTATATTAGATTATTTAAAAGAATTGGACGCCATAAAGCCTGTGATTTATTGCGGTGATTTCAATGTAGCACACAAGGAAATTGATTTGAAAAATCCCAAAACCAATAGAAATAATCCCGGTTTTACAGATGAAGAAAGAGAAAAATTTACACAGCTTTTAGAAAATGGCTTTGTAGATACCTTTCGTTATTTCTATCCTGATTTAGAAGGAGCCTATTCTTGGTGGAGCTATCGCTTTCAAGCCAGAAAAAATAATGCCGGATGGAGAATCGATTATTATGTTGTTTCGCAAAGATGGAAACAAAAGCTGATAGATGCCAAAATTCATAGCAATATTATGGGTTCGGATCATTGCCCTGTAGAATTGGATTTGGACTTATGATAAATAGGGATTTTTATAAAAGATAAGGAATCAGTACGATACAATATGAGAAAAATTTATTTTGTATATCAATTAAAATAGGTATAGAAATGAAAATTGTTCCAAAAGAGGTATGATAGAGTTTTGCAATTTATGATAGTGAACGTACAAAATAATAAGAAATATTTTTTCATTTTCTCTATACTTGATATAAATAGGGAAGAAATTTCTGATAAGGCTTAAAAAGCGCTATATTATGTACAAGACTATTTTATAGAAATATAAAACTAGAAAGAAATTGACAAAAAGGGTATCTTTTTTATTTTCCAGAACAGTTTATATACTTTTGCAATATGGTGGGCTATCAGAAAAAAGCGATGAAAAAATGTCTGACTACTTTTGGTAGTCAGACAAAATGTGTCGAAAAAGCCTAAAGGGACTTTTTCGAGTAATTAAGCCCCCTCTCTTAGCTTTGCCTTCATCAAAGCCTTGAAATAGGGGCTTTTTTTAGCGGCAATAAATTTCGCCTGCCAATTCTATTGGCAAAATATTTCGTTCCCCGAACCATTCCGCCAATAAAAGAACTTTTTTGGACAGTGTGTTGTTATCTGTTTTTAATAGACAGATATTTTTTTGTTTTATTTTTGATATTCAGCTAATTTTTCTAACAAAAGATTACTTCTATCAATAAATGCTGTCATTTCTTCTGAAGAAAGGGTTTTGTGGCTCATCAATGCCAAATCGTATACTTGATGGCAAATAAGGTCTAAATCCTGCTTTTTCTCTTCTTTTCCTTTCCAGTC
>DVLQ01000106.1 GCA_018715395.1 Candidatus Coprocola pullicola
GATTCTCTAGCATTTGTTCTCAAATATAACAGAAAAGCGTTTTATGAAAGCAATAGGGAAAATATTGTGTAGTAAATATAGAAAAAGAAAGTATGCTCAGATACCGTATATATGCTGATAGAGATACTGTCTAGTGTATCAAGTTTTATGGAAAAAAACAGTAGGCTGTGATAGAAACAATTTCATGAGTTGATATACAAATATAAGAATAGAGTTTGGTGTAAAGGCTATGATATGGCAGCAAAAAATGCAGATAATATATATCAAATATGAGAAGAGCAACTGGGAGAACAGTTGGCATGAAGTCGGTGAACCCTTTTAAGGGTAAGTAACAGAGGTAGAGTTGACAGATTATGCATTTACTCATAAGAGAGTAACAGAGGTAGAGTTGACAGACTATACATTTACCGATAAGAGAGTAACAGAGGTGGAGTTGCCAGACTATGCATTTATCCCTAAGGGAGTAAAAGAGGTGAAGTTGCCAGACTATACATTTACCCATAAGAGAGTAATAGAGGCGGAGTTGCCAGACTATGCATTTATCCATAAGCGAATAATAGAGGTGAAGTTGCCAGACTATGCATTTACCCATAAGAGAGTAATAGAGGCGGAGTTGCCAGACTATGCATTTATCCATAAGCGAATAATAGAGGTGAAGTTGCCGGACTATGCATTTATCCATAAGGGAGTAAAAGAGGTGGAGTTGCCAGACTATGCATTTATCCATAAGGGAGTAAAAGAGGTGAAGTTGCCGGACTATGCATTTATCCATAAGGGAGTAAAAGAGGTGAAGTTGCCGGACTATGCAGTTATCCATAAGGGAGTAAAAGAGGGCTATACCCACATAAGAAATTTTAAGTTTATAATAATTTATTTACTTTTATGATAATATTGTGAGTAGATTTTATAAATGCCAACAGACAGTTATAGGTTTTGAATATATAATTGCTGTCAACAGGCTTGTAGCAGGCGTTGTTTTGAAAAGGAGCAGGCTTTTTATGTGAATATATTAAGAGGTTATGGGATTTAAAGTAAACAGTTTAAAAAAACAGGGTTATATTTGATGACTGCATCATTATATTTTAAAAGTTATGACTTTTTATGATTATAAATAGATTTATATATTTGGATATAAATTTTATATTTGATAGTACGGTAATTTTGACAAAAATAAAAATATTTTTTAAACGAAGAACAGGCATATAAACATTACATATTATGATGTTGTCCGCAAAGTCGACCATCCTTGGTCAAAGACGCATTTTATTCAAATCTGGAGGTATAAACAGTTCGTTTCATGGGCGCAGATGCCTTGAAACTCGATGTTTTTATTGGTTGGAAGTAAATTTCGATTGAGGATTTTATTTGGGAAAGATTTCATTTGGCAAGCCTTTGGGTGGTATTACATTTATAAAAAAAGTTTGTCTACACTCTGAAATATAATATATTATGTATTTGTGTTTTTTATTTGGCAGTAAAATAAAGTTTTTGAGTATTTCATTTATTTTTAGGTATAAAAATAGGTATTGAAATTATTTTAATATAAAGATGTATGTCAAAAGAAATGATTTTGAAAAATAAAGTTGCTATATTATATAAAATAAAATTTTTAAGAAACAAAAAAATATTGACTTGTACAAACAGTTATGCTATACTTCAATAGTTAAAAATAATATTGCCGTAGACAGCAGGTGCAAAAGCGTAAATCCTGCCGAGGAAAACAATTGACCGATTCCCTCTTTGTCTGCGTGCAAAGAGGTTTTTTTATAAGTTATAAGGAGGTGTAAGAAAATGGCAAAAGTGGAACAGAAAAAATTGATAGTAAATGAAATCAAAGAAAAACTGGAAAGAGCAACTTCTGTTGTTATGGTAGATGCAAGAGGCTTGACTGTAGAACAGGATACAGCTCTTAGAAAAAAACTCAGAGAAGCCGGCGTTGACTATAAAGTATACAAAAACACAATGGTACGTTTTGCGGTTGAAGGAACACAGTTTGAAGGTTTGAAACCTTATTTGGAAGGTCCAAGCACATTTGCATTTAGCTATGAAGATGCTACAGCAGCAGCTTCTATATTGAGCAAAGAAGCAAAAGAATTGAAAGTACTGGAATTTAAAGCAGGTGTTGTGGAAGGCATCACATATGATGCAGAAGGCATGAAAACGATTGCGGAAATTCCTTCCAAAGACGTACTGCTTTCCAAACTTCTTGGAAGTTTCAAATCCCCAATGTCTTCTTTTGCACGTGTTATCAAACAAGTTGCAGAAAAAGGAGAAGGCGAAGCGGCAGCAGAATAATTTGAAAAAAGAATATATCGTATCAATACTTATGGAGGTGCTTTAAAATGGCAAAATTATCAATTGAAGAAATTATTGCAGCAGTAGAAGAATTGACTGTATTAGAACTGAATGAATTAGTAAAAGCAGCAGAAGAAAAATTTGGCGTATCCGCAGCAGCAGGCGTTGCAGTAGTGGCAGGTCCTGCAGCAGGTGGTGCAGCAGAAGAAAAAACAGAATTTGATGTAGAATTGACAGAAGTTGGTTCTGAAAAAATTAAAGTAATCAAAGCTGTTAGAGAAGTAACAGGTCTTGGTTTGAAAGAAGCAAAAGAAGTTGTTGACGGCGCGCCTAAGATGCTTAAAGAACAAGTTTCTAAAGAAGATGCAGAAGCAATCAAAGCAAAATTGGCGGAAGTTGGCGCAACAGTAACATTGAAATAAGAATCAAACGAGAGAAAACGGTATACTTAGTTAGTATGCCGTTTCTTTTTTTAAAATTGTCGTTTTATAGATTTTTTTGAACATAAAAAGAGGTGATTTTATGAGTTGGAAAAAAAGTGTATTGACTTTTTTGTTGTGTATGATGACTGGGTGCACTATGACACAATTATCACAACAAACTGAAAATACTTCTGATAGCGATATAGTTTCTGACGAGATAGAAATAGCAGAGGTTTCAGATGTAGTAGATGGCGATACAATAAAAGTATATTTAAACGGAAAAAAATATACCATTCGTATGATAGGGATTGATACTCCTGAAAGCGTTCATCCTGATAAATCCAAAAATACAGTTTATGGACAAAAAGCCAGTGAATATGCTAAAGAAATGTTTTTTGAAGGGCAAACAGTTTATTTAAGCAAAGATATTTCTGACAAAGATAAATATGATAGACTGCTTCGATATATTTGGCTGGAAAAGCCTACAGACCTCAATAATGAAACAGAAATAAGACAGAAGATGTATAATGCAAAGGTATTATTGGACGGATATGCCAACGCCTATGAATATGCCCCGGATGACACATTATATCCGCTGTTTTTATCTTTTGAAGCAGAGGCGGCAGAGCAGGAAAGGGGACTTTGGGCAGAAAATGGCTTGAGTGAAGAAAATATCAAAAAAGTGGAAGAAGACCAAAAAACGTTAGAATCTATAGAGGGAGAATATGCTTTTATCGGCAATAAAAACACAAAAAAATTACATAGTCCTCTTTGTTCCAGTTTACCAAAGCAAGAAAATAGAGTATACTTTCAAAGTGAGGAGGAAGCGCTCCAACAAGGCTATACAATAGACAAAAGATGTCTGGATTAGGAGGAGATAGTATGGAATTTGAAAAGCTGGGAAAAGAAGATATTAGAAGTATGTATGATTTGATGGAAGAAGCTTTTCCGGAAGAAGAAAGAAGAAAATATGAAAAACACAAACAATTATATGAAAATGGCTGTTTTGAAATTTTTGGAAAAAAAGATGAAACAGGGAAGGTTATCGCAGTTATGAGTATATGGAATTTGGAGGATGTAAGATATGCTGAACATTTGGCAGTAGACCCTTGTTTGAGAGGACAAAAAATAGGAGAAAATTTGCTGCAATGGGTATTGAAAAAAAATGACCTGCCCCTTGTGTTGGAGGTAGAGCTTCCTGAAAATGAAATTGCAAAAAGAAGGATTGGCTTTTATCAAAGGCAGGGACTATATTATAATGAATATCCTTATTTACAACCTCCTTTGCAGGAGGGACATGGCATGCTGCCTTTAAGGCTGATGACATATCCCGAAAAAATTGATGAAAAAACATATCATCGTTATGAAAAACAAATTCATCAAAAAGTATATTTTTATAATGCATAGAAATTGGAAAAAGGGTTATTTTTATAGTAGAAGCTTTTTTATAAAAATGATTTTTTCAAATATAGTAAGTGGTGTAATTTGTGAATATAAACAATATTTTCAGATGCATTTTGTGCATAAAGTCATAAATAAAAAAAGTTATAAAAAAAGAAGGATTTTTCTTTTTTTTAGAGAATATTTAAACATATAAATAAAAAATATCAGCCCATATTATATGAAAAGGGGGAGATTAAGATGATACAGATTCTTGCAGGTGAAAAAGGTGAAGGTAAAACAAAACGTTTGATTGATATGGCAAATGAAGCCGGAAAGTTATCGGACGGTCATATTGTATTTATTGATGATGATTCCAGACATATGTATGACTTACATTACAATATTCGTTTTGTGGATACAACAGGCTTTATAATGGAGGACCAAAGGATATTTTTTGGTTTTATCTGTGGTATCTTATCTCAAGACAGAGATATTGACAAAATTTATATTGATGGGTTGAATAATATTATCAAATATATGACAGATGACGACTTGTTTACATTTATTGATGAATTGGAAGGAACATCAAAAGAAACAGGCGTTGATTTTATTATGACAATCAGTCGTAAAAAAGAAAGTGTGCCAGAGGCTATTCGAAGCTATCTACTTTCTTAAATATGATGAAACAAGATATCTATAACCGTTATGCCGTCTATTTAAAAGAGCATTATGGTCAGCGTGTTTATAAGTTGCCTGTGCATATTCCTGTTTCCTGCCCAAATCGCAGGAATGGTCGTTGCGGTTGTACCTATTGTGGAGAAAAGGGCGCCGGATTGGAAAGAATATCCGACGCTTTTTCTATTGAACAACAGCTAAAACAAACCATGGATTATATTCAAAGACGGTATAAAGCAAAAAAATTTATAGCTTATTTTCAGAGCTTTACAAATACTTATGTTGCTCCGGATATGTTTTATGACTACATCAATCAAGCTGTGGCGGAAAACATTGTTGAAATTGCTGTTTCTACAAGACCGGACTGTATTTGCAATCCCTATTTGGAGATATTAAAAGAAATTTCTGAAAAAAATAATATTGAAATTACAGTAGAATTGGGTTTACAAACAGCTAATTATCATAGCCTGACAAAAGTCAACAGAGGGCATACATTAGCGGAATATATCGAAGCGGCTTTGGCAGTCAAACAATATGGCTTTCATTTGTGTACCCATATCATATTAAATTTGCCATGGGACGATGCATTAGACGCCATAGAGAGTGCAAAGCTGGTTTCTGTCATGAAAAGCGATTTTGTAAAGCTTCATGGATTATATATTGAAAAAGGCACAAAAATGGCGGAGCAATATCAAAAAAAGGAATTTGAAATTTGCTCTGTGGAGGAATATAAACAAAGAGTCAAATTGTTTTTGGAATATTTATCTCCTGCTGTTTGGGTGCAAAGAATATTGGGCAGAGCTCCTGAGAAAGATACATTGTTTGCAAATTGGGGACAAAGCTGGTGGAAAATACGAGATGAAATAGAAGCGGAAATGAAAGCGGAAAATAGTTACCAAGGCAAACGATTTCACTATTTGGGTGGAAGTGGCGTGAGAGAATTTTTTTAAATATTTGGTATAGTCAAAAAAGTTTTGAAACAATTTGTAATAGGAAATGAAATAATATAACAAGTAATTTTATTGTAGAGAAATACATAGCATGATTAGGCAAAAATGTGGCATTAAAATAAGAAATATTTTATATGAATAAAGTTGTTTTTGAAAAGAGATGATTTTATGCATTTCTTTTTGAAATATATTTTTCCCCATAAACTGTAAATCAAATATTTTAAAGGAGGCATTTTAAATGGAAAATCGTTTTCAAAAAATGTATCAGCAAAAGCTGAAAACCCCCGAGGAAGTGGCAAAGTATGTGCAGTCAGGATTTATTTGCGGCTGCCCTACAGCGTTGGGAGAGCCTACAGCTATTGTCAATGCAGTAGGCGAAAGAGCAAAAAAGGGCGAAATAGAAGGCGTGTATCATCATGCCATATTGTGTGTAAAAGGCGGACCTTTTTTGGATGTTACATTAAAAGGAAGATATGACTATGTTTCTTGGTTTACAGGAGGCGTAGGCAGAAAAGGCGTACAAGATGGGGACTATGATTATATTCCCAATAATTACAGCACAGCGCCAAAATATTGGAGAGAACTGATGCCAAGACTGGATGTATTTTATGCAGAAGTTTCTCCTATGGACAAGCATGGATATTTTTCTTGTGGTATGGCAGGTGCAGAGGTATCTGCTATGCTGGAAAGGGCAAGCATAGTATTACTTGACGTTAACGACAAAATGCCAAGGACATTTGGAAATAATATGATACATATTTCAGAAGTTACCGCTCTTTGCGAATCTTCCAGACCATTATTGGAATTACAAAACCCGCCTTTATCCGAAAATGATAAAAAAATAGGCAGAATGATTGCGGATTTGGTACCTAATGGCGCAACATTCCAACTGGGTATTGGAGGAATTCCCAATGCAGTGGGAATGCTGTTAAAAGAAAAAGAAGACTTAGGTATCCATACAGAAATGTTTACAGACAGCATGGTAGATTTGATAGAATGCGGCGCTGTTACAAATAAGAAAAAACCAATCAACAAAGGCAAAACAATAGCTACATTAGCTTGGGGCACACAAAAAATGTATGATTTTATGGACGATAATCCTTCTTTTGAGATGCACCCTGTAGATTATACCAATAATCCCAATGTCATAGCGCAGCATGACAATTTTGTTTCTGTAAATGCTTGTGTAGAGGTGGATTTGTTTGGACAGGTTTGTGCAGAAAGTATTGGTACAAAACATTATAGCGGCAGCGGAGGACAACTGGATTTTGTAAGAGGTACAAATCTATCAAAGGGTGGACAAGGCTTTATTGCAATGCAGTCTACAGCGAAAAACGGTACAATTTCTAAAATTAAGCCAATATTAACACCAGGTTCTATTGTTACTACAGGAAAAAATGAAGTAGATTATATTGTAACAGAAAATGGCGTTGCAAGATTAAAGGGACTGACAGCAGGAAAAAGAGCACAGCTTTTGATTTCTCTGGCGGCTCCACAGTTTAGAGAAGAATTGACATTTGAAGCAAAGAAAATGCATTTGATGATATAAATTAAATTCTACTGCCCCTATACTTTGCTCAGTATAGGGGCAGTATATATAGTGCAGAAAAGGAGAGATGATATGCGTGCAAGCTGGGATGAGTATTTTATGGAAATTGTAGAAGTAGTCAAAACGCGTTCTACTTGTCTGCGTCGTCAAGTGGGGGCGGTAATTGTAAAGGATAATCGTATCATTACAACAGGATATAACGGAGCGCCTTCTCATTTGAAGCACTGCACAGAACTGGGAGGATGCCAAAGACAAAGACTTGGTATTCCTTCCGGACAACGCCATGAACTTTGCCGTGCTTTGCATGCAGAACAAAATGCTATGATACAAGCGGCAAAACTAGGCAATACAACAGAAGGCGCAACATTGTATGTGAATATACAGCCTTGTGTGATTTGTGCTAAAATGCTCATTAATGCAGGTATTGTGCGTGTAGTTTATAAAGGAGAATATCCAGACCCTATGGCGGGGGCAATGCTGGAAGAAGCAGGCATAGAAATGGTAAAAATACAATGAAAAACAGAATACATAAAAAGACAGAATACAAAGTATCTGTTTATTTTAAGAAGCCGTTAGGCTTCTTTTTTATAGTATGATAGAAACCAGTAATAACAATTTGACAATTATTTAAAAATAAGTATATTATAAAGTATAAAACAATTTGACTGATTTTCAAACTAATTGTTAGGTGACAAATATATGGAAATAAATATTGACTTTTTGAAACGCTTTTTGAATAATATCGGCTCTTTGTTTGGAGAAAATTGTGAAATTGTATTGCATGATTTTACAGGAAACTATGAAAAGATGATTATACATATTGTAAATGGACAGCTGTCAAACAGAAAAATAGGAGGTTGCCCCAGTAGCTTCTTTTTTGAACACTTAGTCGAGGGTGAAATTGTGATGGAAGATAAACCTGTTTATTTTAATACAATACAAAAGGGAAGGATATTAAAATCTTCTACTACATTTTTAAAAGATAAAAATGATAAAATTGTAGGTTCTGTTTATATTAATTTTGATGTAACATCTTTTTTTACTATACAATCTGTATTGAGCGATTTTTTGAATGAGGCAAGAGAGAATGTGACACAAGAAAGAGGATTTTTGTCAGAAATGTATCGGAATTGCTGGAATATTATCTGGTACAGTGTGAAGAAGAAATTGGCAAGCCGGCAGTAACAATGAACAAAGAAGAAAAAATGAGAGCTTTGCAATATTTAGATGAAAAAGGAGTACTGCAAATTACAAAAGCAAATGTAAGATTATGCCAGTTTTTTCAAATATTAAAATTTACGTTATATCATTATTTAGATGAGATTAGAGAGAAAAGGTTCTGTTAATTTCATATGAAAATAAAAAGGTAAGTTTCAAAAAGAGCATATAAAAAAGTTTATATCTAAAAAATTTTAAAAAATAAAAAGCGATTGTTTGTTGTTGCGTATATGCAATGGAAGAAGGTGTTTGTTCTGCCAAATAAGAGTGGCTATGGATAAAAGGATGATAAAACAGAAAATGAGAAATCTTATCCAAAGCAGATTCCAGATAATGAAATCTTTTTTTCGTTTTGTACTAAGCTTTAAAAGTTTTATGGAAAGATTCTAGCATAGGATTACTGACATCATCGCAAAAAATTCTGTTAATTTAATATGAAAATAAAAATGCAGAAAAAATTTTAAAAATGCAAGTGCAAAAAGAGTATATAAAAAAGTTTACATGTGAAAAATTTTAAAAAATAAAAAGCGATTGTTTGTTGTTGCGTATATGCAATGGAAGAAGGTGTTTGTTCTGCCAAATAAGAGTGGCTATGGATAAAAGGATAATAAAACAGAAAATTAGCAATCATATCTAAAACAGATTCCAGATAATGAAATCCTTTTTTCGTTTTGTACTAAGCTTTAAAAGTTTTATGGAAAGATTCTAGCATAGGATTACAGACATCATCGCAAAAAATTTTGTTAACTTAACATAGAAAATAAAAATGCAGAAAAAATTTTAAAAATGCAAGTGCAAAAAGAGCGTATAAAAAAAGTTTACATCTGAAAAATTTTAAAAAATAAAAAGCGATTGTTTGTTGTTGAGCATATGCAATAGAAGAAGGTGTTTGTTCTGCCAAATAAGAGTGGCTATGGATAAAAGGATGATAAAACAGAAAATGAGAAATCCTATCCAAAGCAGATTCCAGATAATGAAATAATAAGGAGGGAAATGATATGAAATATTTTGTAGTAGATGCTTTTGCTGAAAAAGTATTTGGAGGAAATCCGGCAGGCGTTTGTGTACTGGAAAAGCCCCTTGATGCAGAATTGATGCAGACCATTGCAAAAGAAAATAACTTATCGGAAACAGCATTTGTGTATCCGGAAAAAGATTATTATTGCTTGAGATGGTTTACTCCGGCAGATGAAATCGATTTATGCGGACATGCCACACTAGGTACGGCTTATGTGATTTCAAATTTTGTGGAAAAGGACACAAAAATAATGAAATTTCATACAAAAAGCGGTGTTTTGACTGTAGAAAAAAAAGGAGATTTATTTGAAATGGATTTTCCTTCTCGTATGCCGGAGAAAATAGACACTATAGAAAAAGTGGCGGAGGTGATTGGCATTAGACCAATGGAGACCCATTTATCAAGAGATTTGGTAGTAGTATTGCAAAATGAAGAACAAGTAAAAAATATACAGCCTGACTTTGTAAAAATGAAACAGCTAGGCATTGGTCTTGGTGTAATTGTAACAGCAAAAGGAGAAAGGGAGGATTTTGTTTCTCGCTATTTTGCACCGGAGTTAGGGGTAAATGAGGATCCTGTGACAGGTTCTTCTCATAGTACGTTGATTCCTTTTTGGTCAGAAAGATTAAAAAAGCAAAAAATGGTGGCAAGACAGCTTTCTCAAAGAGGGGGCATACTTTATTGTGAAAATGCAGGACAGAGAGTGAAGGTAAGTGGAAGCGCGGTATTATACATGATTGGAGAATTACAGATATAATGTATCAAAAAAAATACAAAAAATAATAGACAAAAATAAAAAAATGAAAAAAAATAAGTCATGAATTTTTTTAAAAATTTGTGACTTATTTTATATATTTTTTTAAAAAGCCTAGTGATGATAATTTTTAAAATTATTCTGTAAAAGAAATAAAAAAGAGATTTAGTATAATTTTGATCAAGTAGTTTTATGGTTTTAAGAAAAGGAGATTATGATATTACGATGGTTTTTTATTAAATAGTGTTTTTTGGTAAATTTTTGGAATAAAAAATATTATGTATAGTTTAGACTATCTAAAATCAGTGAAAATATAAAGCTGCCATTAGATATGGCGGATATATTATGAAACGCTGTTTTGAAAGGATTTTGTTAAAGAAAAAAGGCAATAAAAAAAGGGTCTTGACAAAAAGACCACAATATGGTAACATACTGACTATATCAGCCAAGCTGCATGCTACCACACTTTCTATAAAAAGTATAACACAATGCAGTGAAAATATCAACAGGTTTTTGTCAATTTTTTAATTAAAAAAATAAAAAAGTGTTTTATCATCATGGAAAGTGTCGAAAAAAAGGAGTATGACAGCAGTGCATTGTGCAATTTTACATGAAGGGGTTTGTAAAGATGCAAAAACACCCTGATTTTATAAAATTAGAATCTTCTTGGAAAGGCTTTTGTTATGGCTACTGATCAAAGGTAGTGCAGACAAAGGTCTAACTTTGTTTGATTCTAAATTTTTTATGTAAGAGCAAATTTGTTTCCAAGGGCGTAATGAATATTTTCGAGAGGTGACATGGATGGAAAAAAACAGAATTCACGCACTGCCTTTAGGCGATAGTGTAAGAATGAGTTATTCAAGGATTAACGAAGTTCTTGAAATGCCAAACCTGATTGAAGTTCAAAAGGATAGTTACCAATGGTTTTTGGACGAAGGTTTAAAAGAGGTCTTTGAGGACATTTCTCCTATTATGGATTTCAGCGGCAATCTGGAATTGAAACTAACGGATTTTACATTGGATTCCGAGCCAAAATATTCTATTGAAGAATGCAAGGAACGGGATGCAACATATGCGGCGGCATTGAAGGTAAAAGCCAGATTATATAATAAAGAATTAGATGAAATCAAAGAACAGGAAATTTTTATGGGAGATTTTCCTTTGATGACAGAAACAGGCACATTTATTATCAATGGTGCAGAGCGTGTCATTGTCAGCCAGTTAGTACGTTCACCGGGTATTTATTATGCGTCTGATTTTGATAAAGTAGGAAAGAAATTACTTTCTGCCACAGTCATTCCAAACAGAGGCGCTTGGCTGGAATATGAAACAGATTCCAACGACGTATTTTATGTACGTGTGGACCGTACCAGAAAAGTGCCTGTCACTGTGCTAATCAGAGCATTGGGCATTGGCAGTGATGCAGAGATTATTGAACTTTTTGGAGAAGAACCAAAAGTTCTTGCTACAATAGAAAAAGACGTGGCAAAGTCTTATGAAGAAGGCTTGATTGAACTTTATAAAAAGCTGCGTCCCGGAGAGCCTCCTACAGTAGAAAGCTCCGAAACATTGCTCAGAGGTATGTTTTTTGACCCAAAACGATATGACTTGGCAAAGGTGGGACGCTATAAATTTAACAAAAAACTGGCGCTTCGCAACAGAGTAAAGGGCGCTGTACTGGCAGAAAATGTAATAGACCCTATGACCGGAGAAGTGATTGCGGAAGCCGGCATGAAATTGACATTACAACTGTGTGATGAAATACAAAATACAGGCGTGCCTTTTATTTATATTGAACAAGAAGAACCAGAAGAAAGAAAAATCAAAATATTGACAAACCAAGTGGTAGATATTGACCCTTATTTGGCAGAATTTGATTTAACAGGAGCAGACCTTGGCATCAAAGAAAAAGTATACTATCCTGTTTTGATGAAAATATTGGAAGAATATGATACGGCAGAGGAAATCAAAGCTGTGATTAAAGAAAATATGCATGAACTTCTTCCAAAGCACATTACACTGGAAGACATTATGGCGTCTATCAACTATGTGATGCAGCTGGATTATGGCTATGGAAATGTAGATGATATTGACCATTTGGGAAACAGACGCATTCGTTCTGTGGGAGAATTACTTCAAAATCAATTCCGCATCGGTCTTTCCAGAATGGAAAGAGTGGTCAGAGAAAGAATGACAACCCAAGACATTGCTGTTGTCACACCACAAGCGCTTATCAATGTACGTCCTGTTACAGCGGCTATAAAGGAATTTTTTGGAAGTTCTCAGTTATCCCAGTTTATGGATCAAAACAATCCTCTTTCCGAATTGACCCACAAACGCCGTTTGTCTGCATTGGGACCAGGCGGTTTGTCCCGAGAAAGAGCCGGATTTGAAGTGCGTGACGTTCACCATTCTCACTATGGCAGAATGTGCCCGATTGAAACGCCTGAAGGTCCTAACATTGGTTTGATTAACTCCCTTGCTACATTTGCCAGAATCAATGAATATGGTTTTATTGAAGCTCCTTATAGAAAAGTGGATCAAAGCGGCGATGAACCAAGAGTTACAGATGAGTTTGTATATGTGACGGCAGATGAAGAAGAAAACTTTAATGTGGCGCAGGCAAATGAACCTTTGGATGAAGAGGGACATTTCCTCCACAAAAAGGTAACAGGTCGTCATAGAGAAGATATTATTGAAGTGGACAGAAAAGAAATTCACTTGATGGACGTTTCTCCAAAACAGATGGTTTCTGTGGCAACGGCGCTGATTCCTTTTTTGGAAAATGACGACGCCAATAGAGCGTTGATGGGTTCCAATATGCAGCGTCAGGCAGTACCTTTACTTGTAACGGATTCCCCTATTGTAGGCACAGGCATGGAGTATAAAGCGGCAAAAGATTCTGGCATTTGTGTCATTGCAAAAAATGCCGGTATTGCAGAAAGAGTTTCCGCAAGTGAAATTATTGTAAAAACAGACGCAGGAAAACGAGATACCTATCGTTTGATTAAATATCAAAGAAGCAATCAAAGCACTTGCTTAAATCAAAGACCAATTATCAACCAAGGCGACAGAGTGGAGATTGGACAGATTATAGCAGACGGCGCGTCCACATCAAATGGAGAATTGGCGCTTGGAAAAAATCCTCTCATTGGTTTTATGACATGGGAAGGCTATAACTATGAAGATGCAGTTCTTTTGAGTGAAAAATTGGTTCAGGAAGATGTGTACACTTCTGTGCATGTTAATGAGTTTGAATCGGAATCAAGAGATACAAAACTTGGACCGGAAGAAATTACAAGAGATATTCCAAATGTGGGCGAAGACGCTTTGCGTGATTTAGATGAAAGAGGAATTGTACGTATTGGGGCAGAAGTGCGTCCTAACGATATTCTTGTAGGAAAAGTGACGCCAAAAGGAGAAACGGAACTGACGGCGGAAGAAAGACTTCTAAGAGCAATTTTTGGTGAAAAAGCAAGAGAAGTAAGAGATACTTCTTTGAGAGTGCCTCATGGAGAAACAGGTATTGTAGTAGATGTGAAAATATTTACAAGAGAAAATGGCGACGATATCGGACCAGGCGTAAATCAGCTTGTAAGGGTATATATTGCTCAGAAAAGAAAAATTTCTGTTGGAGATAAAATGGCCGGCAGACATGGCAACAAAGGTGTTGTTTCTAGAGTGCTGCCTGTGGAAGATATGCCCTTTTTGCCAAATGGTCGTTCCTTAGACATTGTATTAAATCCTTTGGGTATTCCTTCTCGTATGAATATCGGACAGGTATTGGAAACACACCTAAGCCTTGCGGCTAAAGCGTTGGGCTGGAAAGTGGCTACGCCGGTATTTGATGGAGCAGATGAAGTCAGCATCATGGATACATTGGAAATGGCAAACGATTATGTCAATACCAGTTGGGAAGAATTTTCGGAAAAGTGGAAAGACTTGCTGCAAGGCGACATTTACGATGAGCTTTATGCCAACAGAGAACACAGAGAAGAATGGAAGGGTGTAAAACTAAGCAGAGATGGAAAAGTGGAACTGCGTGACGGTCGAACAGGAGAAGTCTTTGACAACAGAGTTACCATTGGTTTTATGCATTATTTGAAACTGCACCATTTAGTTGATGATAAAATTCATGCTCGTTCTACAGGTCCTTACTCTCTCGTAACACAGCAGCCTTTGGGCGGAAAAGCTCAGTTTGGCGGACAGCGTTTTGGAGAAATGGAAGTTTGGGCTTTGGAGGCCTATGGCGCGGCTTATACATTGCAGGAAATATTGACTGTAAAATCGGATGATATTGTAGGGCGTGTCAAAACCTATGAAGCTATTGTAAAGGGCGAAAACATTCCTGAGCCTGGCGTACCGGAATCCTTTAAAGTATTGTTAAAAGAATTGCAGTCTTTAGCACTGGATATCCGTGTGCTTAGAGAAGATCAGACAGAAGTAGAAATCAAAGAATCCATTGACGATGTGGATGATTTGAATGTCAACATTGATGGTTATGAAAAAGATGGAGAAGATGACAGAACATCTTTTATGGGGCATCCTACAGCGCCAATGTCAGAAGAAGAAAATCTGATTGACTTCCTTTTTGATGGCGAAGAGGGTATGGAAGCAACAGACGATGATTTGCTTGATGATTATACAGATGATGTAGATGATTTTATGAGCGATGATTTGGACGATATTGATTTGGACGAGGAATAAGAAAGGAGTATGATCAACCATGACAGCACAAAATGCGGAACAGGGTATCGTTTTTGATTCTATCAAAATCGGCTTAGCATCTCCTGAAAAAATACACGAATGGTCAAGAGGGGAAGTCAAAAAACCGGAAACAATCAATTACAGAACATTAAAGCCTGAAAGAGATGGTTTGTTTTGTGAAAGAATATTTGGTCCCACAAAGGACTGGGAATGCCATTGCGGAAAGTATAAAAGAATACGTTATAAAGGTGTTGTTTGCGACAGATGCGGCGTGGAAGTGACCAAAGCAAAAGTAAGAAGAGAAAGAATGGGGCATATCGAACTGGCGGCTCCAGTATCCCACATTTGGTATTTTAAAGGCATTCCTTCTCGCATGGGCTTGATACTTTCTATGTCGCCAAGAGCATTGGAAAAGGTGTTATATTTTGCTTCCTATGTTGTATTAGACCCAGGTACAACAGAACTGCAATATAAACAACTTTTGACAGAAAAAGATTTTAGAGAAGCTTATGACAAATATGGCAATGCTTTTAAAGCAGGCATGGGTGCAGAAGCCATTAAACAGCTTTTGATGGATATTGATTTAGAAAAAGATGCAGAAGAGTTGAAAAAACAGCTGGTTGATACAACCGGACAAAAAAGAATCCGCATTATTAAAAGATTGGAAGTATTAGAATCTTTTAGACTTTCTCACAATAAACCAGAATGGATGATATTAGACGCAATTCCTGTCATTCCTCCTGATATTCGTCCTATGGTACAGCTGGACGGCGGACGTTTTGCTACAAGTGATTTGAATGACCTTTACAGACGTGTGATTAATAGAAACAATCGTTTAAAAAGATTATTGGACTTGGGCGCGCCCGACATCATTGTAAGAAATGAAAAAAGAATGCTGCAAGAAGCCGTAGATGCGCTCATTGATAACGGTAGACGAGGAAGACCCGTGACAGGACCAGGAAACAGACCTTTGAAATCTCTTTCGGATATGCTTAAAGGAAAACAAGGACGTTTTCGTCAAAACCTACTGGGAAAACGTGTTGACTATTCAGGACGTTCTGTTATTGTAGTAGGACCAGAATTGAAAATCTATCAGTGTGGTTTGCCAAAAGAAATGGCTATTGAGCTTTTTAAACCTTTTGTTATGAAAAAACTGGTGGAAGACGGTTTGGCGCATAACATTAAATCTGCAAAAAGAATGGTAGAACGTTTGCAGACAGAGGTTTGGGACATATTAGAAGACGTCATTAAAGAACACCCTGTTATGTTAAACAGAGCACCCACACTTCATAGACTTGGTATTCAGGCATTTGAGCCTGTATTGGTAGAAGGCAGGGCAATTAAGCTGCATCCATTGGTATGTACTGCATATAATGCAGACTTTGACGGCGACCAGATGGCTGTCCATGTACCTCTTTCTGTAGAAGCGCAAGCAGAATGCCGTTTCCTATTATTATCTCCTAACAACTTGTTGAAGCCTTCTGACGGAGGACCCGTTACAGTGCCTTCTCAGGACATGATACTGGGTATGTATTATTTGACACTGGAAAAAGAAGGAGAAATGGGAGAAGGAAAAGCCTTCAAAGATGAAAAAGAGGCGATACTTGCTTATGACAATCATGTGATTACGCTGCATGCCAAAATTAAAGTAAGACGTACTATGGAGTTTGACGGAGTGGTAGAATCCCGTTTGATAGATACTACAGTAGGACGTATTATATTTAATGAGGCAATCCCTCAAAATTTAGGTTATGTAGACAGAACAAATGAAGAAGAAAAATTTCAGTATGAAATTCACACATTGGTGAAAAAGAAGGATATTGGCAAAATTATAAACAGATGTATTAACCGCTGCGGTTCTACACAAACGGCAGAAGTGCTTGACAGAATCAAAGCATTGGGCTATAAATTTTCTACAAGAGCGGCATTGACTGTTTCTGTATCAGACATGGAAATTCCACCGGAAAAAGAAGAATTTTTGGCAGAGGCTGAAGCAAAAGTAGAAGAAATTACAAAAAAATTCAGACGTGGTTTGATGACAGATGAAGAAAGACATAACAAAGTCATTGAAGCATGGAACATTGCCAATGACAAAATTACAGACGCTCTTTTATCAGGGCTTGGAAAATATAATAATATATTTATGATGGCAGACTCCGGCGCCCGTGGTTCTAACAGCCAGATTAAACAGTTGGCAGGTATGCGTGGTCTAATGGCAAATCCTTCCGGCGGCATTATAGAATTGCCTATCAAATCTAATTTCCGTGAAGGACTTTCCGTATTGGAATACTTTATTTCTGCCCATGGAGCAAGAAAAGGTCTGACAGATACGGCTTTAAGAACGGCAGACTCCGGATATTTGACACGTCGTTTGGTAGACGTTTCTCAGGACATTATCATCAGAGAATGGGAATGCTGCCCAGACCATGGAGAAAATACACCAGGGTTATGGGTATCTGCATTTATGGACGGCAATGAAGTGATTGAAAGCTTGCAAGACAGAATTCGAGGTCGTTGGTCTATATTAGACATTGTTCATCCTCAGACAGGAGAAGTACTTGTGCCAAAAGATACTATGATAACGCCTGACCAAGCAGAACAAGTAGAAGAAGCGGGAGTCAAAAAAGTTTATATCAGAACAGTATTGACTTGCCGTTCTGAAATTGGTATTTGCTCAAAATGTTATGGCGCCAATATGGCAAGCGGAAGGTTTGTAAGAATTGGCGAATCTGTTGGTATCATTGCCGCACAGTCTATCGGTGAACCTGGCACACAGCTGACAATGAGAACATTCCATACAGGAGGTATTGCAGGAGATGACATTACACAAGGTCTTCCTCGTGTAGAAGAGCTTTTTGAAGCAAGAAAACCAAAAGGGCTTGCTATTATTTCTGAATTTGGAGGAAATGTGACCATTAGCGATACCAAAAAGAAAAGAGAAGTTATTATCACAAATCCTGAAACAGGAGAAACGAAAGACTATTTGATACCATATGGTTCCCGTATCAAAGTATATGATGGAGATACAGTGGAAGCAGGCGATGAAATTACAGAAGGTAGCGTAAATCCTCATGATATACTGAAAATAAAGGGAATTCGCGGCGTGCAGGATTATATGATACAAGAAGTACAAAGAGTATATCGTTTACAAGGCGTTGAAATTAATGATAAGCATATTGAGGTCATTGTACGTCAAATGCTCAAGAGAGTGAAAATTGAAGAAAATGGCGATACAGATTTCTTGCCCGGCAGCCTTGTAGATTGGTTGGCATTTGAAAATACAAATGAGAAAATGGAAGAAGAAGGAAAAGAACCGGCAAAGGGATATAGAGTACTTCTTGGTATTACAAAGGCGTCTCTTGCAACAGATTCCTTCTTGTCCGCGGCTTCTTTCCAAGAAACAACAAGAGTATTAACAGAAGCGGCAATTAAAGGAAAGATTGACCCATTGATTGGATTGAAGGAAAATGTTATCATTGGTAAATTGATTCCTGCAGGTACAGGTATGCAAAGATACCGCAATATTGATATTGAAGTAGAAAAAGAAGAATATGATGACAGTATTTATGATAATATGATGTAAAAAAAGAGCAGTATGTAGAGAGATACTATTTTTTAGTATCTCTCTTTTTTATAAAGAAAAAATATGCAACGTTACATAGGATTACAATGTTGAAAAACAATAAAAAAGAGGCTTTTGTTCCCCTATATCCATGGTTTTGGTATATTATAAAAAATAGAAAATAAAATGTTGAAAAAAGTTGAAATTATTTTGTTTTTTATATCTGATTTTAGTATATAAAATAAAATGCCAATGTGTATACAAATGCAGTAAATTGAAGAGTTTTACGGTTTATAAAGTTGTATGAAATCTATACTTCACTTATATATAGAATAGATAAAAAACAAAGGAGGTTTTGGAAGGAATAGAAAAGATTTTACGGTTATGATTTTGAAATGTTTTTGTTAAGTGTTGTTCTGTTTTTTGCTATCAGAATTTTGTGTATAAACCCAGATAGTCTTTTTGAATTATCTACAGTGGTTATTATTTGTATTTATACAATGATTAAGAAAATTAAATAAACAAAAAAGAGTAAAAAATGTCAATAATATTTATGATTTAGATAGTTCTATAATCTTTTGTATATTTTTTTATCAATAACTCTTTTGGTATATTTGATATTGTCACATAATTTGTTGTAGTTTGATTTGATATATGAAGTAATTTATGTTTATTAAAAAAGAAGAAAGAATCGGTTTTTTGCAAAAGGAAAAAATACAGACAAAAAATTTCTGTTTCGTTATGGCATACATAATATCTCAATACCATTAGAAAAAGCACTACTTAGATTGCTATCAAAGATAATTGTGCAACTAAAATCAAAAGAAGTATATCTTTGCATGTGCTGTTATATGTGCTACATAGCTGTTAGATTTCAGATTAATTATCACAAAGCCGGTTAAGATGTAATATACAGTGATTAATACTTTGATATTTTGGAAGTCTTATATAAAAACTAAGTAATTGTTTCAGTTTGGGATTGTGTTTTACATATTTAACATATGCGTTTTTATACTCTATGTGTTTTACAATGTTTGTAGCATGAAATAAAATGAATACAAGCAAACAACTATAAAAAAGTGGTCAAACCAATTAGATTGAGCTGCATTTTATAATCTATTTTGCGGTTGTTGCATTGCTAGAGTTCAGAAACATTACATTTACCAAAAGTGTGTAATGTCTTTTTTTATTGGCATGGAAGTTTTGGATTGCTTTTATTTGTTGTTTTGTATCATTGAGTTTTTTAATTCTTTTGTAGACCATGATTGTAATTGTATAATTTTTGGAGATAGATTTCTTTGTAATTTTGGATGACATAGATTTTTTCATCACTTAAATTTTGGTTTAGAGAAGGATTTTTATTGAGCCTGATTTTAATTTTTACAATGTTTTTTTCTTATGCATTTATGGTTGTGCTGAAGTGAGAGCTGTCACTTTCAAAAGTAAATGTAGAAGGGAATACATTGTAAAAATGCCTATTAAAGGAAAATAAAGATATGGATTTTTTAAAAGAAATTTTTTTGCTATAAAATAGCTTCCTAACTAAAAAATAACATAATAAATTATTA
>DVLQ01000013.1 GCA_018715395.1 Candidatus Coprocola pullicola
GATACACTCATTTTCCGCGGTATTTCTACCAGCATGTGTACATGATCCGGACATACTTCTGCCTTTAATATATTCACGCCTTTCCACTCACATAATTTTCTCAATATTTCTCCTATTGCTTTCCTTTTTTCGTAATAAAATACTTTTCTTCTATATTTCGGCGCAAACACAATGTGATATTTGCAATTCCATTTTGTATGCGATAAATTATGTATATCCGTAATTCCCATATACGGACCTCCTTTTCACTATATTTCTTGCAGTTGGCAGACCGCAATTGTATTATAGTGAAAAGGAGTTTTTACTTCTATCTCAACGCTAGAAGGCTTTTTTGAACCACGCGTCTAACGCGTGGTTTTCTCTATACAATAAACAGGAGATTTTTTCAAACCTCCTGTTTTGTAATACAAAATAATTATGATGCGCTATCTTCTGCTATTTTCAATACTACTTTCACAGTCCCCTTTCCCAAAGCTTGTGAAAATCCGGATACTTCTTCCACATATCCTATTGGGGTATACTGATAATTGGTATCAAAATTTTCATAAAAAAACACCAGACAGTTCTTACCATACAACATAATATCTCCTTCTTTAATGGTATGAACTTTTGAAGCATTGGTAGGTAAATTTTGATTTAAATAATAATATTTTTCATTTCCGTTTAATTCCTGCATTTCCATTTCTATAGGTAATTGTTTCAAAAGTTCTTTTGTAGTTTCATTTTCATAAAATTTTGCTTGAAATGTTTTTTCTCCAATTTCTATTTTTACTGCTGTCATAGGTTGTTTTTGTGTATCTTCAGCGGTTATAAAACTATTTTTTTCAGAATCTTTTTGTTGAAAACCACTTGCTAACAAACAGATTATAAACAATGTTGTAGTTATAAAAAATATTTTTTTCCATTTCATAAAATATCACACTCTTTTTCCCATTTCGTAAGCTTCTTCTACTGCCGGAGTTCCTTCAACAGAGCCTGCCGTGTCCGCTCCTAAGCCATATACAACACCCTTTAAAGCGCATTTTTCAAAACAATCTATCCACCCTTTCAAGCCTTTTATAGCACCGTCCATAGCGCTTTTTTCTTCTTCTGCCGCTGTTGCCAGAAGATAGATGTCACGGAAAGCATAATCTGACTCAAACAATGGATTAGACCGGTCAAGCATTGTTTTCATCTGACCACTCATTTCATAGTAATAAATAGGCGTAGCAAATACAATCACATCTGCATGACGCATTTTTTGGGCAATCATGTCTGCATCGTCATGCATCACACATCTTTGAGTTTTCAAACAAGCAAGACAGCCTTTACAAAAATGGATTGTTTTGTCACAAAGACTTATCTTTTCTACATGATTGTCCTTTTGTTTTGCTCCTTTTGCAAATGCATCAGCCAATATTTCAGAATTGCTTCCTTTGCGAAGACTTGTAGAAATAATCAAAACATTTTTACTCATTGTGATTTTCCTCCTTAGCAATTACTTCTTCTAAAATTTTTATGATTTTAGCAGGCACACCGCCAACAATCACATTTGGTGGGATATCCTTTGTCACAACAGAGCCGGCGGCGACAATACTGTTATCCCCTATTGTAACACCACTTAATATAGTAGCATTTGCACCAATCCAAACTTTTTTTCCAATTACAATGGGAGCAGGAATAATATCGGCACGTTTTTCCGGCACAAAAGCATGATTAAGCGTAGCCATCACCACACAATGTCCAATCAACGTCCCATCCCCAATAAAAATGCCTCCTTGGTCTTGAAAATGACAGCCTGCATTGATAAAAACATTTTTTCCAATGTGAATATTTTTTCCGCAGTCTGTATAAAATGGCGGAAACATAGAAAATCCTGTTCCTACTTCACGCCCTATTAGCTGTGACATCATTTTACAAATTTCATTTTGCTCATGGTAAGTATTGTTTAATTCGGTTGTTATTTTTCTTGCTTCATTACTTAACTCCACCATAAATTGATGTATTTGTGAACCTGCTATAACAGGCTTTTTTTGGTTCATATATTCCAAAAATTCTTTTAAATCCATTTTTTTCACCCCTATACTTTTATAAGAATAGTATAGTTGCATTGTAATAAAATATCAAATACCTATATCAAATAATAATCTATGCTTATTTACTATATAACGGAAGTAAAAAAATCCCCTTTCCCAAAAGTGGTAAGGGGTTTTTTGTTTCATAGCTAATATATATTTTTTATTTATAACATTAAATTTTGCAATTATATCTTTCAATACTATTATATTATAACTTTTTTTCCATTTAAACTTGTTATAACTGTTTCCATACATAAAACATGGATTGTTGTCACTACTATAAAATTCTTCAAAGCCGTTTCTGCTTCATAAAACTTTGCTATTTTATACCTTCTTCATTTACAGCAACATATTTTACAACATTTTGCTGCAATTATATAATTCATATCTTTACTATAATTAGCTTTTTGCATTTTTATACAAATGTGGTTACTTTCTTTCTAAAAATTACTATTATTTTGTATAATGCAATTTCAGATACTTTTATCGCAACAATATCAGTTTTTGATATCGTTAAAGCCAATTACTATTAAAGTGTATTATCCAAAAAATATACAAACTTTGCTTAATGGGTTTGCATATTCATAACCATTCATTGCGCCATACTTCTATGGTTGCTTTTGCCTAATGCTCATTGATAGCATTGGCTGAGGCAAAAACTAACATTGCAAATAAAATTACTTTTATCTTTGTATCTTCTTAAAATAGCTTTATTTTTAGGATACTTTATCCATATAATGGCTATTTCTAAAAGATAGAATCCTAATAAAACATATGTTATTATTTTTTATATATTTATCATTTTACCATTTATAAAAACGGCTTTCAAAGATAAGTCTTTATTCAGCAATACCAAATCCGCCGCTTTTCCTACTGTAATACTTCCACATTTATCATATATTCCTATGGATTTGGCAGGATTGATGGTGGCGCAAGCTACAGCGCTTTCCAGAGGGATTTTCATTTTTGTTACGGCTATTTTCATACAGTCTGCCAGATTGGTAACAGACCCTGCAAGAGCATTTTCTTTTATAAGCGTAGCTTTGTTTCCTTTTACAACAACTTCTTGTCCTCCCAATGTATATCTGCCATCTTTTAGTCCTGTTGCTCTCATGCTGTCGCTGATGAAAACAATTCTATCGTCACCAAACATAGCAAATGTCGCTCTTACAACAGAAGGATGAATATGAACATTATCACATATCAACTCCACATAAGTATGTTTGTTGTCAAAAGCCGCTCCCACAACGCCCGGTTCTCTGTGAGAAAAGAGCGGCATAGCATTATAAAGATGAGTCACATGGCTTACACCCTTTTGAAAAGCCAAGTTTGCTGTTTGATAATCTGCACAAGTATGTGCAATAGATATGGTTGTTTCATTTTTTACAGCATCAATAAAATCAAAGGCCTCCTTTGTTTCTGGAGCAATATCAACTAATTTTATTAATCCTCCGCTTAATTTTTGAAAATTTTGATACATTTCAACACTGCAATTTCTGATATATTTTGCATCTTGAGCCCCTTTTTTTTCACTGTTTATAAAAGGTCCTTCCATGTTGATTCCTCTTAATTTGGAGCCATTTTCACTTTGATACACTCCTGCCACTTTCATAATCTGAGCAAGCTTATCTGCTTGTATTGTCATAGTAGCAGGCACAATTGTTGTCACCCCAACAGACGCCTCATATTCGGCTATTTTTTCAATGGCTTGCTTGGTTCCATCGCAAAAATCATATCCCACACAGCCATGAAAATGAATATCCACTAACCCAGGTATAGCATAGCACTCTTGAGCATCTATTACCTCTTTGATATCTGTTGAGATATCTTTAAATATACCGTCTTCCAGTATCACTTCACCTTTTTGAAATGTTTTATTTTGCTGATAAACTAACGCATTTTTTATAATCATAGTTCTCTCTCCTTAGCAAAAAGAGGGACATTGTTTTGAATCTGACCTAGATACCATTTCTGATTTTTTATTTTATTATCATTGTATCTATAGCTTTTCTTTTTGGTGTGAAAAAATCTTCACCCTTCTAACCTCTGCTTTTTTCTATGCAGACATAGT
>DVLQ01000107.1 GCA_018715395.1 Candidatus Coprocola pullicola
TCCACATCACATATTTACATCATACAAATGTACAATACCGTAATCAACCACGGATTAAAAGGTTGATAGAAAGGAGAAGGTATATTTGTAAGTGACCGCTAGATGAGTCAATTACAATATACCAGGTTTGACGACTACATTATAAAAAGAAATTAGGAGGTTTTTTGCATAAAAAAATGAAATAAAAAGTACTCAAATATAGATGCCAATATCATATAATGTTTGTACCAAAATATAAAAGCAAAGTGATATAAAAAATGAAGAAAGGATATAGTATAATCATTAGAAAATTGTGCGAAGAAAAAAATTGAGATCATTGAAGCACAATCCTCTCCATACCATATCCATATGCTAGTCAGTATACCACCATATCTGAATGTAGTAAAGTTTATAGGATTAGGAGTAAGTTTGATGATATTGGATAGACATGTTAATCTGAAATATAGATATGGGAGAAGAAAATTTTGGGCGATAGAATGTTTTGTAGATTATAGTAAGACAAAATGAAAAGAGGATAAAAGAATATATAAAAATCAGTTGGAAGAAGATGATGTAGCAGAACAAATATCATAAAAAGAGTACATAGACCCATTTACGGATAGAAAAGGAGAATAAGAAAAAATAGGCAGCCATTTTTGTTGTCTGTCTATAATTGTAATGGGATTTAATATTATCTTTTAGGGAATAGGTGCGTAATACCCCTTCTAGCAGTTGTTTAAACCATTAGTTTACTAGTATTTTGATTAAAGATGTATTAAAAAAGACGTATTGACCTGTATTGTAACAAAGTAATAGGAATACGCCAAGAAAGAATCATGATGTGGAAGTAAAAAAATTTTTTTGTGACAGTATAATAATGACTTTGCCAATCAATATGATAGCATAAAAATCTAATGCATGATAAATGATGCAATAAAATATAAATACAATAATAGACCAAATACAACAAACAAAAGCAATAGAATTTTAAGAGAAAATGGCAAATAAAGTCTTAGAACAAAAAACGATTCCCCCTTCTTTTGATAAAATGTAAATTTATAGAAATTTTTGTAAAAAAAAATGGAAATTTTATAAAAATACAATTATAATAATAAAGAAAATATAAGAAAAGAGGGGAAGACATGAAAAAGAAAACGGTATTTTGTGTTGCAATGATTTTAAGTAGTATAATGATGGTAATATCTGCCTGTGGAAACACAGAAGAAAATGTATCACAGCAAACACAAACGCAACAAACTACAGATGCAAAAACAAGTGCAACAAAATAAGTATTTTGGAGAAACAAAAAGGTGATGAATGAAAAAGAAAATAGTTATTTTAATTATTGTTGTAATTTATAGTGGTATATTTATAACAGCGTGTAGAAGTACTGATGTGAATCAGCAACCGGCAGAGCCAGCGCAATCAGCAGAACCAGCGCAACCGGCACAGGCGGCACAACCAGCGCGACCGGCAGAGCCAGCGCAATCGGCACAACCAGCACAATCAGTAGAGCCGGCGCAATCGGCACAGGTGGCAGAACCAGCGCAACCGGCAGAGCCGGCGCAATCGGCAGAGCCAGCGCAACCGGCAGAACCAGCGCAACCGGCACAACCAGCGTAATCAGCACAGGCGGCGCAACCAGCACAGTCGGCACAATCAGCAGAGCCAGCGCAATCAGCACAGTTGGCACAATCAGCAGAGCCAGCGCAACCGGCACAGGTGGCACAATCAGCAGAGCCAGCGCAACCGGCAGAACCAGCGCAATCGGTGCAATCGGCAGAGCCGATGCAAACGATATAGCTTAGCAATAACGTCTAAAGAAATAGCAGGTATATTGGGCAAAATATCAATAGTTTTCAAAAGGTTATAGGAACGTCTTTTTTTACAAATCATTTTTTGGGCTGTCTTGAAGAATAAAAATATGCTCACCATTAAAATGGTGTGAAAACTATAATGAATATGCAATAATAAAATCTGATTTTAAAATGAGGAGTAAGTATTGTTTTTGTAACAAAGAGTAAGAATTTATGATTATATGAAATAGAAATACAAAATTTATGATAAACAATGATTATAAATCAGAGTATTTTTAAAAATACTCTGATTATTTGTACACTATCAACAACTTAGCAAATCAATGAGTATTGATTGAAATATGTTTTATGATTTAGGCAAAGATAGAAATGATTTTTGCTCAGCGTATAGACGAACTATATTTTATAAATGTAGTACACCGGAAAAGCTTGGCAAACGAAGCATTTGCCAATGCAATCCCTGGTTGGAATTTACTTCTGACAAGGAAAACAGCCAGTTTCAAAGTATTTATGCCAATGAAACGAACTATTTATACTTATTGAAGACTTGAGAGAAGGGAGTCTTTAACAAAGAATTGTCCATGCCCTAGACAGAGATATAGACAATCTCAGTTTTTTGTTTATTTATTTTTATATCATAAAATTGTACACTTTAATAGAAATACTTTGTTTTATCATAATTAAAAAGAGCAAAAACAACAGAACATTTAATAGCAAATACAGCATAAAAAAGTATACTACATGATATAAAAATCTGAAATAAAAATATAGAAAAGACAATTTTAGAGCAGAAGATGATATAACAAATTTAATAGGCGATAACAAAGAATATGCAAAAAACAGCCGTTTTAAGCGGCTGTTTTTCATTTGTGACGCAGAGTCATTATAAATGTTTTTTCTAAATAATTAGTTTTTGATATCTATTGTTGTAAAGCTGCCATAAGTTTTGGTATAAGCTGTTTTTTTCTAGAAACAATGCCTTTTAAATAGGAGGTATGGCTGTTTTCTTCTATGTCAATGCAAAAAGCTGATTTTAATAGTTCTGGAGCGTGCTCTCCTACAAATATTACAATAGAAGATTCTTCAATAATATCTGTTAAAAGAAAGAACATCATATCCAGTCCGGTTTTGGACAATGCAGAAAGCATATAAGCTTCTATTTTTGGCTGTAATGATATGAGTTCTTCTTTATCCATAGAAGAAACTTGACCAACTCCGAAGTTTACTTCTTCTGTACTGAATTTTTTGAAATCCTGATAAAAAATTTCTTCTTCTGTTTTATCCTGCAAAGCGCTTCCTGCGCGGAACATTTCTGCCGCATGAGTTGGAATGTCTATTTTTGCAATCATTGCCAACGCTTCTGCCGCTTGCTGGTCTAATGCAGTACAAGTTGGAGAGCGAAACATCAGTGTATCGGAAATAATGGCGGAGCAAAGTAATCCCGCAATATTGGGTTCAATTTCAACTTCATTTTCACAATACATTTGATAAATAATAGTTGCAGTACAGCCAACTGGTTGATTGCGGAAATAAACAGGAGCAATGGTTTCAATACTTCCTAGTTTATGATGGTCTATAATTTCTAATATTTCTGCATCGTCTATGCCGTCAACTGCCTGAGATTTTTCATTGTGGTCTACCATAATAATTTTCTTTTTATCCATATCGATAAGAGAACGGCGCGAAAGCATACCGCAATAATTTCCTTCACTGTCTAACACAGGAAATTCTCTATGACGAATTTTTGCTACAGCACTTTTGATATCGTTGATAAAGTCTTCTGTTTTAAATGTAATCAAATTATCTTTTTTCATAAAATGGCGTACAGGAGTGCTTTGACTGATGAGTCTGGCAACCATATAAGTATCATAGGGAGTGCTGATGATACGGCAATGATTTTGTGCTGCCATTTTTTGTATTGTTTTAGAAACCGGAGCGCCCATACAGACAACGATACAAGCTGCATTCATTTCAATACCGCAAAGCTGTGCTTCATAACGATTACCAGTAATGAGGATATCTCCCTCTCCGATAAAACTTTCTAAAAGGTCTAAATTGGCTGCACCGATAAGAAGTTTTCCACTTTCTACATACCCTTCTTCATCGCCGACTATCATAGTACCTTCTAATGTTTCTAATATATTTTTATAAGGTGTTTTGGATAAAGAGAGAATATGTGTTTCATAAATATCCATGTTGGCAGTAGCAATATCTTTTACGGCAATAATGCCTTCTAAAGTGCCGTCTTTTTGAATAACAGGTAAAGTAGCGTCTTTTGTGTCGCGCATCAGTGTCCAAGCCCTTTTGATAGAGATATCTCTTGTAAGGGCTTGTGGTTTTTTGATTTCAACATCTTTCACTTGTGTGGCAACATCTGTTATTAGTTGAGGACTATCCATACCAAATGTTTCTAACACAAAATTTGTTTCATTGCTGACTTTACCGGCGCGCATGGGTATATAACCTCCGCCGTTTATTTTATTTTTTAAATGAGCATAAGAAATGGCAGAGCAGATAGAATCTGTATCCGGATTTTTATGTCCAATCACGTAAATAGGTTTTTTTACTTTTTCTTCCATGACAAACATCCCTTCTTTCTTATATAATATAGTATTATTTTTATAGAGTTGAAAAACCCTGTGTGCATTTCACAGGGTTTTTATTAATATTATATTTAGTATATAGAAATTCTTTTTTTTCGTCAATGTTAATTCTGATAAAAAATTTTGTAAAAACGATGTGTTTTAATTGTAAAAGTAAGCGACGGGCAATGCAAGCACAAATAATTTAAAAACGAGTATGCAAAGAAGTGATAATGATTTAAAATACTTGCAATATGCCGTATTATGGACAATGCAAAAAAACTGTGCTACAATGACATCAACAATTTATCGCTTCTGTTAATTTAATATGAAAATAAAAATCCAGAAAAAAATTTTAAAAATGTAATTTCAAAAAAGAGCATACAAATAAAAGCAAACACTTGAAAAATTTTTAAAAATAAAAACCAATGTCTTGCTTTTTCTTGAGAATATGTAACACTTGCAACAGAAGCAGGCGCTTGTCTGGACAAAAAATGGCTCTGGATAAAATGGTAATAAAACAAAAAATTAGAAATGATATCCAAAGCAGATTCCATACCCATAATAATGATAAAGCCAATGAGAAAAAAATGATGACAAGAAATAGCAGAATTTTTAAAAGTAATTTTTATATTTATACATGGAAACAGCCTCTTTTCGGGAGAAACAGCGGTTTAGTTGATTTTATTGAATTTTCAATAAAGGATTGTTGTCTATATCATTTTGATGTAACAAAATCAATGTATCAGTTCTGTTAACTTAACATGAAAATAAAAATAAAGAAAATTAGGACAAATATATTTTTGATATCCATAATCATTTTTCTCATAACGATAAATGTAATGAG
>DVLQ01000108.1 GCA_018715395.1 Candidatus Coprocola pullicola
CTTTTTGCATAAAAAAGAAAGGAGGTTTTTTTTTGGATCACAGTAGTTATAGGGAGATAACATGTCAGGAAGGGAATTGATATTGTGGAAGAAAAAAATATATTTCAACAAAAACTTGATTTATTTTTGCAAGAATATTTAGCAGAAACAATCCATACCATTCGTCAACAAAATCCAATTTGCAAAGAATTGGTCAAAGCAAAAGCAATGATTGCACAACAATTACAAAATGATACTGCATTTTGGTCTTATGAAGAACTGGAAACACAATATATCATTGTATTGACAGAAGCTATTTATAAACAAGCCATGAAGGATTTTTATTTTTTTGTTACATATTATTTAAAAAAATAATATAAATAAAAAATAGTCTGGGATAAAAAAATTCCCAGACTATCTATATTATATAGCATATTTTCTATTTATTACATTGCATATATCTTTTGGTTTTGGTACAATAAAACAGCTAAAACAGAAATATAAAATGGTTATGAGGTGAATTTTTTGGACAAGGAACAACGAAAAAAATATATTTTTACAAGTATAACATTATTTGGCGCTATTGCAGCATCTATATTATTTTTCTTTTTTCTTTTTAAGCTGGATATTGTAGTAAAAGGCATACAAACAGTTTTAAATATTTTGGCTCCCATCATCTATGGCTTGGCATTGGCATATCTTTTGACGCCAATCTATAACAAATTTTTAAACAAAACCGAACCCTTTATGCTCAAAAAAGTTTCCAAAAAAAGAGGAACTGCATTTGCCAAAACAATCAGTACAGCAATCACATTAATTTTAATGTTTGCCATATTGACAGGACTTTTTTGGATGGTATTTCCTCAAGTTTATAAAAGTATATTGGGTATTATTGACTTGATACCACAAAGTGTTACAAAAGTATCCAAATGGCTTGAAAGCACTTTTGAAAACAATGTACAAGCACAAGAAACATTTCGCCAATACTTTAATGAAGGAAGTAAGTATTTTGAAACATGGTTAGAAACGTCTCTTTTACCCAGTATGCAAACATTTGTCACAAATCTTTCTACCGGCGTCTTCAAAGTATTATCTTTTTTGAAAAACTTCTTAATTGGCATCATTGTAGCAGTTTATGTATTAAATTGTAAAACTACATTTGCTACACAAGCAAAAAAAATCATTTATAGTATTTGCAATCAAAATCTGGGCAACGCTATTATCCATGAAATTCGCTTTATACATCATGTTTTTGGGGGTTTTATCATTGGAAAGTTAATCGACTCTCTGATTATAGGCATTCTTTGTTATATTTGTTTAACATTGATGAAAATGCCTTATACTATGTTAATCAGTGTTATAGTTGGCGTTACAAACGTAATACCATTTTTCGGACCTTTTATTGGAGCAATACCAAGCTTTTTTTTACTTTTAATTGTTTCACCAATACAAAGCTTATATTTTATTGTATTTATATTTATATTACAACAGTTCGACGGCAATATTTTAGGTCCAAAAATACTGGGAGATTCTACCGGTTTAAGCAGTTTTTGGGTGTTATTTTCCATACTTCTTTTTGGAGGGTTAATGGGTTTTTTGGGTATGATCATAGGCGTACCATTTTTTGCAGTAGCATATCATCTCATTTCTCAAGCAGTCAATAAAGCGTTAAAAAAGAAAAATCTTTCTACAAAAACAGAAGATTACAAAAATATACCTTAAACCATTTATTTTTCTTTCAAAAATTCACATTTTCCTGATTCATATAAAAAGCCTTCTTTATCAGAAGGCTTTTTCTGGTTATAACTTTAGTATCAAAGACTGTAAAGCAATTTTTAGCAACTACTCACGCTACAAATGAAAGGAAAATTTAGCGCATACAAAATGAGTGTGCAAGTATTATATGGTTTTCACTCCAAAAATACAGAACAAAAATGATATATTATGAATTAAAAGAGGATGTACAAGATTATAAAAGATTTATGCAAATGATAGAGGAACATATGATATAGAAGCATATCTATGGAGATACCGCCAAAATGAATGTATTTGGATTTATGAGATATTTGAAGGCAAAGAGTGTAATAAGGCTATTGAATGGTCATGTAAAATTAAAATATAAATTTAGAAATAGTAATTTCTTAACAATATGTGATTATATAAATAAAGTTGGTTGGCATACAGCAAAGATACAAAAATAGATGAGAAGAAAAGCAAGAGCAAATAAAAGATAGATTAAATACAAAAAGAGTATCCAGACCCCTTTTAAAGGTAGTAGATAATCATACCTTCAAGGTTTAAACGAAGTGAAAGCCGGCGTTATTTGGACACCGGCTATTTTTATGTCTTTATAGGGCTAACCAACATTACGTCATTTTGACGTAGTTTTGATTTTATTAACAAACAAAGCCTCCATACAAGCTTTACATTCTACAAAGCCTTCAAATACGAACTTTTTCTGGAATAAATTCCGCCTAGGGATTGTATTGGAAGAACTCTCCTTTTTCCGAATCTTTTCGCCTGTAGGATTACAATACATGTGTTACAACTGAATATTTAAAAAGCGAGGATAGACTCTCTTTGTGTTATATTTGAATCACCACAAAACAAAAATACATAAAGGAGCTTCCTCGCATGGCAAGTATAACACAAGATATGAGATATCGTCTATCACTTATTAACTACGCAAACCGTTATGGTGTTTCCAATGCCGCCAGAAAATATAAAACCAACCGCCAGTATATTTACCGCTGGAAGAACCGCTATGACGGTTCCTGGGATTCCCTCAGAGACCGTTCCAGACGCCCCCATTCCCATCCAAACCAGCATACTCCGGAAGAAATCAAACTTATTCGAGACATGCGCAGGCGCAACCCTCACGCCGGTTTGGTTGTATTCTGGGTGAAACTCATGCAGCGTGGCTATAAACGCTCTATCCCAGGCCTCTACCGCTTCCTCAAAAAACAGGGGATTATGGCTCAAAAACTTCCTAATCCCAAGTACGTTCCGAAACCTTATGAGCAGATGACTTATCCTGGACAAAGGATCCAGATTGATGTGAAATTCGTTCCCGCCTGCTGTCTGGTCAACGAGGCAAAAGGGAAAAGGTTTTACCAGTATACTGCAATTGACGAATACTCCCGCTGGCGTTACGTGGAAGCCTTTGAGGAACACAGCACCTATTCTTCCGCACGTTTCCTTGAGCATCTAATCCAGCGTTTCCCCATGCCCATTGAATGTGTCCAGACGGATAACGGCATGGAATTTACAAAACGTTTTTCCACTTCCGGCAGGGAAACATTAACCTTATTTCAGCGCGTGTTAAAAGAGCATGGAATCCGCCACAAATTGATCCGCCCTTTTACGCCCCGTCATAATGGGAAAGTGGAACGCAGCCACCGTAAGGATAATGAACGGTTTTACGCTTCCCATACGTTTTATTCATTCCAGGACTTTTCTAAGCAGCTCCAGGTCTATAACCGCAGGGACTATAATCAGTTCCCCATGAGGCCTCTGGCCTGGAAATCTCCACAGACTGTCCTGGAAGAATTTATAAAGTATGGTGTAACATATGTTTGACAAACCTACATCTCCTTTTTCCGAATCTTTTCGCCAATGAAAAGAGGTTTTTTGATATTCAATTTTATAAACTTTTTTATTTTTGTAACACTCTTTCTGCAATGGCTTGTCCTGTAGGTGTTGCTGCCAAACCACCCATTGCTGTTTCTTTTATTTTATAAGACATTTCTCTTCCAATTTCACCCATGGCGTCAATAACGTCATCTGGAGGTATCACACTTGCAATGCCTGCCAAAACCATATCTGCCGCCGCCACTGCATTGACAGCGCCAATAACATTTCTTTTGACACAAGGCACTTCTACAAGTCCTGCAACAGGGTCACAAGCTAATCCCAAAAGATTTTTGAAAGCAATGGCTACAGCGTCGCCTACTTGCTTTGGACTTGCTCCTTTCATTGCCGCTAATGCCCCGGCTGTCATAGCAGACGCTGTGCCTACCTCTGCCTGACATCCTCCTGATGCTCCTGCAATAGAGGCTCTTTCTGCAACAACTTTTCCAATCCCTGAAGCTATATACAACGCTTCAATAATCTGCTCTTTTGAGGCTTTTTTTTCTTTAAACAATGTGACAAATACAGCAGGCATAACACCACAAGAGCCTGCAGTTGGCGCTGCTACAATTCTTTTCATACAAGCATTGGATTCACTGACTTGTACTGCTTGTGCCATAACTTTATTGAGAAAATCTCCACAAAGAGTATCTCCTTTTTTTCCATATTCTTCTAATTTCTTTCCATCTGTTCCTACTAATCCACTGTTGGAACGCAAAGAACCATCGTATTGCTCTGCTGACAAAAGCATAGCTTCCCATATCGTTTGCATTTCTTGCATGGATTTTTCTCTGGAAACAGCTCTCTCTGCCATATCATCTTGTAAAACCACTTCCCATAAAGGAATATTTTTTTCTTCTGCTATTGCTATCCATTCTTTGATTGCATGATAAGACATTTTATGCCACCTCTCTATTAAAATAAGTTACTTTAATAATTCCTTCTACCCGTTTTAGCCAATCTAATGCAGATTGTGGCATTTGTTGGTCTATTTCAATTACCATACAAGCATAACCGCCTCTTCTATCACGATATAAGTTCATATTAGCAATATTAATACTTTTATGTGCCAAAAGAGAAGTTACCTCTGCTACATGCCCAGGCTGGTCTACATTATGTATAATAAGCGTGTTATATTCTCCGCTGAAATTTACATCAATATCATCGATTTTATTGACCATAATTCTGCCCCCGCCTAAAGAAGACGCTTGTATTTTCAACTTTCTTCCATTTTCTCCTTCAATCTCAATCAATGCTGTATTAGGATGCGCTTCTTTTAAATCTTTATTTTGTATGGAAAAGTCAAGTCCTTCTTCCTTTGCCACTTCAAAACTATGTGGTATTCTCATATCATCCGGCTGCATACCCAGTATACCTGCTATCAATGCCTTATCTGTACCATGTCCTACCCCTGTTGCCGCAAAAGAACCATGCAAAAAAATATCTGCTTTAACAGGTTTTTCTGCCAACAGCTTTCTTGCTGTTAATCCAATTCGGGTTGCTCCTGCCGTATGAGAACTGGAAGGTCCAACCATAACCGGTCCTAAAATGTCAAAAATATTCATAAAATACCCCCTATCTATTTCTAAGATTCTGTTACGTTAAAATGATATAGACAACAGCTCCTTATTAAAAATACAATAAAATCAATTAAAATACTGTTTCTTCCAAAAAGGTGCTGTTTCTATGCATAAATATAAAAATTACTTTTAAAAATTTTTCTATTTCTTGTCCTCATCGTTTTTCTTATTGGGTTTATTGTTATGAAAAAAATAATTATGGATATAGAATCTGATTTGGATATCATTTCTAATTTTTTGTTTTATTATCATTTTATCCATAGCTATTGTTGTATTTGGACAAGCATCTACTTGCGTTGTAGATGTTACATATTCTTAAAAACAAGCGAAACACTGTTTTTTATTTTAAAAAATTCAGGTATTGGCTTTTATTTGTATGTTCTTTTTATGATTGTATTTTTAAAAGTCTTTTCTGTATTTTTATTTTCATGTTAAATTAACAGAACCATTTTTAAATAATGATTATAATATTATTATTTATGATAGTGTAAATTATATAAAATGTCAATCACTGATATACAAATTATATTTTTATAGTATTATATTTTACAGAAAAATCTATCTAAATATACATTATTTTCTCAAAACAAATAAAAGACAACATATTTTTCATTTTAAATGATGTATATTCTAAAAAAGCATTTTATAATATTATAAAATGCTTTTTTTACATATTCATTTGTCCTTCAGTAAAAGACACTTTTTATATTACTTTGCTTAAATTAATCATTTCTATAGCAGATACTGCACAATCATATCCTTTATTTCCGGATTTTGTACCTGCTCTTTCTATTGCCTGTTCAATAGAATCCGTTGTCAAAATACCAAACAACACAGGAATGCCCGTTTCTAACGAAACATGCGCAATACCTTTTGAGACTTCATTACAAACATAGTCATAGTGAGAAGTGGCTCCTCTAATGACTGCTCCTAAACAAATGACTGCATCATATTTTCCAGATTTGGCTAGTTTAGAAGCAATGACAGGAATTTCAAATGCTCCCGGCACCCATGCCAATACAATATCATCTTCCTGCACATTATGACGCTTCAAACCATCCACTGCACCATTAATGAGTTTTGATACAATCAATTCATTAAATCTACTGGCTACAAGAGCCACTTTCACATTTTTTGCTACAAGATTTCCTTCCAATACTTTCATTTTGCAATCCTCCTTATTTTAATAAGTCAATAAATGACCCATTTTTTGTTGTTTTGTTTTCAAATAAAAGGCATCTTCTTTTCCCAATTCCATTTGTATTGGTACACGCTCTACAATTTCTAATCCATAATTTGCTAATCCTTCTATTTTTTTAGGATTATTTGTCATAATACGCATTTTTTTAATTCCCAAATCTGCTAAAATCTGTGTTCCAATGGTATAATCCCTCATATCAGCAGGAAAACCTAATTTAATATTGGCTTCGATGGTATCATACCCCTCATCTTGCAAGGCATAGGCTTTGATTTTGTTGATTAAACCAATTCCTCTGCCCTCCTGACGCATGTATAATAATACTCCTCTGCCCTCCTCTGCAATCTTTTTCATAGCGGCGTCATATTGTTCTCCACAATCACATCTGGCAGAACCAAGCGCATCCCCTGTCAAACATTCTGAATGCACACGGCAAAGCACAGGTTTTCCATCAGAAATATCTCCCATAGTCAACGCTACATGATGTTCTCCATTTAATTTGTTGATATAACCATAAATGGTAAACGCTCCATATCTTGTTGGCATTTTTGCTTTTGCAACGCATTCTACTAATTTTTCATGATTTTTGCGATATGTAATTAAATCTGCTACTGTAATCATCTTTAAATGATGTTTCTTAGAAAATTCTATCAAATAAGGGAGCCTTGCCATATATCCATCCTCTCTCATAATTTCACAGCAAAGTCCGCAAGGTTTTAATCCTGCCAATTTCATTAAATCCACAGTAGCTTCTGTATGTCCCTCTCTTTGTAAAACACCCATAGGTTTTGCTATAAGAGGAAACATATGTCCGGGTCTTCTAAAATCTTGTGGTTTTGCATTTTCTTCCACTATTTTTTTTGCTGTAATCGCCCTTTCATAAGCAGAAATTCCTGTTGTTGTATCTATATGGTCTACTGAAACTGTAAAGGCTGTTTCATGGTTATCTGTATTTTTGGTTACCATAGGATAAAACTCTAATTTTGACGCCAATTCTTGAGTCATAGGCATACAGATAAGTCCCTTTGCATAAGAGGCCATAAAATTGATGGTATCTGTAGTGGCAAATTCTGCCGCCGCAATCACATCTCCTTCATTTTCTCTTTTTTCATCATCTACTACTACAATACACTTTCCCTTTTTTAAATCTTCCAATGCTTCTTCTATAGTATGAAACTGAAAATCACTCATTGTTTTCACTCCTTTAAAATCCATTGTTTTGTAAAAATTCTAATGTAATGCCTTTTTTTGTCGGCTGTTGTTTTTGATAAAAAAGTAATTTTTCTACATATTTTCCTATCACATCGCATTCCAAATTCACTGTATCCCCAACCTTTTTTTTCAAAAGTATGGTTTGTTGGGCTGTATGAGGAATGATAGAAACTTTAAAACAGGACTTATCTACAAAAGCCACTGTTAAACTAATACCGTCAATGGCAATAGAACCTTTTTCCACCACATATTTTAATACATCTTCATTTGTTTTTATGG
>DVLQ01000109.1 GCA_018715395.1 Candidatus Coprocola pullicola
CTATTGTTTTTAAAAGAAGTTGTGCACCCAAGTGTTTCATTTTGTCATGTATACTGCCATAAGTATCTGTTTCTGTAATGGAAATACTTTCTTTTAAAAGCATATCTCCTGTATCCATACCCTTTGCCATATACATTGTTGTAATACCGGTTTGTTTTTCTCCGTTTATTACAGACCATTGTAAAGGCGCGGCGCCTCTATATTTTGGTAAAAGAGAGCCATGGACATTAATGCATCCATATTTTGGCATATTTAATATTTCTTCTGGGAGTATCTGACCAAATGCCGTTACAGCAATTAGCTCTGCACCATATGTTTTTAGCTTTTCTATAAATTCACTTTCTCTGACTTTGTTTGGCTGAAGTACTTCAATACCTGCCTGCAACGCTCTTTCCTTCACAGGAGAAAAAGCCATTTTTTTTCCTCTTCCCTTTGGTTTATCAGGCTGGGTCACAACTGCCAATACTTCATGATACTGTAATAGCGCTTCTAAAGATGGTACGGCAAAGTCCGGCGTACCCATAAAAATCACTTTCATACTTCTTCCTCCCAAATAGTTTCTGTATTTGGCAATGCTTTATCCACATAAAGTACTCCATCTAAATGGTCTGTTTCATGGCAAAGAGCTACAGCCAAAAGTTCTGTTCCTTCCACAACAATTTTTTTACCCTCTCTATTGAGTGCCTCCACCTTTACATATTCCGGACGCTCCACCTGAGCGCTTTTTCCAGGAACACTCAAACAAGCCTCATCTCCTATCACAGCCCCTTTTGTTTCCACAACAACAGGATTGATAAGCTCTATTATACCCTCTCCTACATCTATAACAACGATTCTTTTTAATATCCCAATTTGAGGTGCCGCCAATCCGACTCCATTTGCCGCATACATAGTATCCGCCATATCGTCCAATAATGTCAAAATTTTAGGTGTAATTTCTTTTACTTCTTTGCATTTTTTTCTCAATATTTCATCGCCCTTTACACGAATTTCTCTGATTGCCATTTTTTTCCTCCTTATTTTATACTACATCAATAGGATTCATAGTCAAATATAATGTTACATTCCATTTTTTTGATTTTTTCCATTTTTCACAGCAAAATACTACAAATTGTCTTAATACTTCTTCTTCCGGACATTTTATAAGTATTCTCCAGCGATATTCCTGACGGAATTTAGAAAGTACTGCAGGAGTTGGTCCCAATATCTGCAATTTTCCTTTTCGATTATAATATACCATAATATCCGCCAAATACCTAGCGCTTTCTATTACTTCTTTTTCTTGCTTTGCCGAAAGCAAAACCGTAAAAATATGGGAAAACGGCGGATATGCCATCATTTTTCTCATTTGTATTTCTTGTTTATAAAAAGCCTCATAATCCTGTTTTGCAGCCAAAACAATGCTATAGTGTTCCGGGTCATAAGTTTGTATGAACACCTGTCCGGGCAGCTCATCTCTTCCTGCTCTTCCCGCCGCTTGTGTAATTAACTGAAAACTAATCTCACTGGCTCTGTAACTGCTCATATGAAGGGACAAATCTGCCGCCAATACGCCTACCAATGTCACATTAGCAAAGTCATGTCCTTTTGCAATCATTTGTGTACCAATGAGAATATCTGCATTGCCCTGTCTAAATTGTTCCAATATTTTTTGATGACTATTTTTTGTCATAGTCGTATCAGAGTCCATACGCAATATGGTTGCCTGAGGAAACAGTCTTTTTGTTTCTTGCTCTATTTTTTGTGTTCCTGCTCCAAAATATTTAATATATTTTGAGCCGCATTCCGGACAAATAGTGGGATTTGCAACCCTTTTTCCGCAATAATGACACACAAGCTCTTCTTCTGCAGCATGATAAGTGTAGGTAATATCGCAAGCATCACACTTCATTACATGACCGCACTTTCTGCAGGATACAAATGTTGCATATCCTCTTCGATTTAAAAAAAGCATTGTTTGTCTTTTATTTTTTAAATTTTCTCTTATAGCCTCCAATAATTCTGCACCAAACACAGAACGATTGCCTTCTTCCAGTTCCTTTCGCATATCTGTAATGGTAACATGAGGCAAATGGCTTCCTTTTGTTCTTTCTTTTAACTCCAAAAGAGTATATTTTCCTGTCACTGCTTTATGATAAGTTACCAAATCAGGAGTAGCGCTGCCTAATAACAGCATACAGCCTGTAATGCGACTGATTTGTTCTGCCACTTCTTTTGCATCATATTTTGGCGTAATGTCAGAACGATAACTGCTTTCATGTTCTTCGTCTATGATAATCATTCCTAAATTTTCAAAAGGCATAAACAAAGCAGAACGAGGTCCTATAATAATGGAAATATCATTATCTCTGGCTTTTTTCCATTGGTCATATCGTTCCCCATAATTTAGCCTGCTATGAGTCACAGAAACTTGATTGCCAAACCGTGACAAAAACCTTTCTACAATCTGAGGTGTTAGTGAAATCTCAGGTACAAGCACAATAGCTTGCTGTCCTTTTTTGAGTACTTTTTCAATCATTTGCATATAAATCTCTGTTTTTCCACTACCTGTAATGCCATGCAAAAGCACCGGTTTTTTTTGTTTTTGTTCCAATATTTTTTCTAATGAGGAAAGTACTTTTTGTTGAGGTATGGTCGGAGTAAAGGCATTTGTTCTGGCTACATCAGTTTGGAGTACTTGTCTTTTTTCTATTCTTTTTATTTGCTTTAAAACGCCTTTTTTTAGAAGTGTTTTGATGGGAGAATCGGTTAAATGCAATGTTTGTTTCAACTGTTGTGCTGTGGCTTCTTTTCCATCCGCCAAATATTGCATCAATTTTTTTTGTCCCAAAAGCTGTTGATTATTTTTCACTTTTTCCCAAGTTTGGGCTATAATGGTATCATCTTCTGCTAAAGCAAACAATGTCACTTCTTTTTCATATTTTTTTTGCTGCACTTTTTGACTAAGCCCTATGATATTTTTTTCTTTTAAGCCTTGTATGGCGCTTTGCACAGCTTCTCCCAACGCTTCTTCTGCCTCTGCTATCAAAACAGGCTTTTGACTTTGCTTCAAAAATGCTATGAGCTTTCTTTCTACAGAAGAAAGAAATACACCCTCCTCTGCTTCTTTTTTGAGATAAATTTTCCATTGTATTTTTGTTTTGATGCCGGCAGGCATCATAGTTTGTAAACATTGGCTCAATGTGCAGATATATTTTTTTTGCATCCATTGCGCTAACAAAAGCATTTGTTTTGTAAAAATAGGACTGCCATCGTCTAAAACATTTTGTATCGGTTTTATTTTTTGGGAAGAAATATCAGTTTTTTCAATTCTCTCTACTACATATCCTTCTGTTGGCTTATTGCTTTTGCCAAAAGGTACAATCACACGGACGCCCACACAGAGAGGTTCCATTTCTTGTGGCACAGCATAATCAAACATTCTATCGACTTCTTTATTTTTTAAGCTTAATATTACTTTTGCATACACCAAATAGAACCTCCCTTCCTGATTAAAAACAAATTTCTCTTTATGTGAAAGAAAGGGAAACTAATTGCTATAGTTTCCCCCTTTTTTCATTGCTCTGCACTATCTTGTATGACAGTATTATCTTCTGTCTTTTCTTCTGCTTTATCTGTTGGTTCATTTTGTATGATTTTAATTTTTCCTTCTTTTAATTCATGAACGGCAATTGACACAGGACGGTCCACTTTTGTATGAATTGTCATAGGTTCTGCATGGTCTACCAGTTGTCTTGCCCTTTTTGCCGCCGCAATCACAATAGTATACCGGCTGCCAATCATATTTTCTGGGTCTGCATCTTTATTCAATACTTCCAATAAATCGGAATAAGATGGTCTTAGCATAATTCAATCTCTCCTTTAAACTGTTCTTTTATTTTAGTATTTCTGCTGCTTTTCATACTTTCTGCTTTGACAATGGCACATATATCCTCTGTTGCTTTTTGTATTGTTTCATTGATTACAATATAATCATATTGCAATATAAATTCCATTTCCTCTAATGCCCTATGAATACGACGATTTATGGTTTGTTTATCCTCCGTGCCTCTTTTTATCAATCTTCTGCCTAATTCTTCTAAATTTGGCGGTATCAAAAATACTAAAACACATTCTGGATACAACTCTTTGATTTGCAATGCGCCTTGTACTTCGATTTCCAGTATTACATTTTTTCCCTCTGCCATTTGCTTTTCCACATATTTTCTAGGGGTGCCATAATAATTTCCACAAAACTCCGCCCATTCCAAAAGCTGGTTTTTTTTCTGCATAGTTTCAAATGTTTCTTTATCATAAAAATAGTAGTGTGTACCATCTATTTCTCCCGGTCTTGGTTTGCGTGTTGTAGCAGAAATAGAAAGAGAAAATTCTCCTGTTTTTATCAATTCTGTTACAACAGTTCCCTTTCCTGCGCCGGAAGGACCAGAAATGATAACCAGCATGCCTTCTTTTTTCATCCCTGACGCCCCTTTCCTTCTGCAAGTGTCTTTTCTGTCTGTTTTGCAATATCCAATCTTCCGCCTATTGTAACAGGCACATTAGGGGAAAGCACAATCTGCCCTGTATCCATCATAATCACACTTCTTGTTTTTCTGCCATAAGTAGCGTCGATAAGCATTCCCTTTTCTTTGGCTTCCTGCATAATTCTTTTAATCGGCGCCGAATCAGGATTCAACATTGCTATAATCCGTTGTGCAGAAACCATATTTCCATATCCTATATTTAAAAATTGTATTCCTTCCATTATATTCCTCTTATTCTATATTTTGTACCTGCTCTCTAATTTTTTCAATCTCACTTTTTAATTCGATTGTATTGCGCGTAATTTTCATATCATTTGCTTTTGAGGCAATGGTGTTTGCTTCTCGATTCATTTCTTGTACCAAAAAATCCAGCTTTCTGCCGACTTGTCCTCCATGGCTCAATATTTCCTGTAATTGTACCAAATGACTTTCTAATCTAATCACTTCTTCGTCTATACAACTGCGGTCTGCAAATATTGCAACCTCTTGAACAATACGTTGCTGATCTATTTCTACTGTTTCTAAAAGCTCGTTAAGTCTGCTTTGCATTTTTTGTTGGTACTGCTCTACTACAAGAGGAGAACGCTCTTTGATCAAACCTACCAAGTATTGGATATGCTTTCTTTTTTTCAAAATATCTTCCGCAAGAGCATTGCCTTCTTTTTGTCTCATTTGAACAAATTTTTCAATAGCGCCGTCCAATGCAGGCAAAAGAGTTTCCCAAAGTATTTCTTCTTCTTCTTGCACACGTTCTACTGTTATAATATCTGCAAATTTTGCCACAAGCCCCAATGTATCTTCCGAAGAAAGCAAATACTGCATTTTTAATTCATTTATTTTTTCTACATAAGCCTCAGCCAACGCCTCATTTACCTTTACAATGATATCATCTGTAGAAAAAGTTTCAAATGTAATATAAACATCTGTTTTTCCTCTTGCAATTTCTTCCATAATCCTCTTACGAATGGCATCCTCCAATCCATTCATAGATCGTGGCAATTTAATGGATATATCGTTATATCTATGATTTACAGATTTAATTTCTACTACAAAACGACGGTCATTTGCCATATTTTCTGCTCTACCATACCCCGTCATGCTTCGTATCATAATCTCATCTACCTCTTTTCACAAAAGCAAGGACAAAACACAGGACTTTTCTATAGATACCTTTTATTTGCCCGTCGATTGTTTCCGTTTTTTAGAATCCTTCCTATTATATAATAGGATTGCCTCTTTTATCAAGTAAAATCATAATATATTACATTTTTTTGTGGAATTACAATACATATGTTATAGCTAAATAGTGAAAAAGGAAGGATAGGCTCTTTTGTGTTATACTTCAATCGCTAAACCTAAAATACTAACAAAGGAGTATCCTCACACGGCAAGTATAACACAAGATATGAGATTTCGTCTATCCGTGATTCGTCACGCTGAAAAATATGATGTTACTAAAGCCGCTGTGAAATATAAAACCAACAGACAGTATATTTACCGCTGGAAACGCCGCTATGACGGCTCCATTTCTATCCCAACCAGCGCACTTTGAGGAGATTATGCTTATCTTCAATATGCGTCGTCGCAATCCCCATGCCAGTCTTGTCGTCTTCTGCATCAAACCTATATAAAGAGGCTATCACTGCTCTATTCATTGTCTTTACCATTTTCTCAAAAAAACCCATAAGGAGCGTTCATCCGCCAAAACCTCAAATACTTTCCAAGTCTCTATGAGAAGATGGACTATCTGGGACAGCGCATTCAGATGGAGGTCAAATTTGTTCTTTCTGCCTGCCTCAAAAACAGTAAGGTCATTGGCAAACAATTCTTTCAGTACATAGCCATTGATGAGTATTGCAGACGGTGGACGGTGTTGTAGAGGTTTTTGAGGAGCGCAACACCTATTTTTTCGCACAGTTAGTGAAGTACAAGGCATTTCCCTGCACTATTGAATGCATTCAGACAGACAATGGTACAAAATTTACGAACCCTTTTCTACCTATAAGGATAAACCTTCCCTCTTCCGGAAACATCTGGAAACATACAAGATATGGCATAAAGTCAACCGTCCCTTTACACCCCGTCATAGTGGCAAGGCAGAACGTAACCACAGTGAAGACAATGAGCCACAACCCACCTCTTTTATTCTTTCAAGGACTTTGCAGTACAGCGCAAGGTGTATAGCCTCAGGGATTATAACAATTTCTTTATGCGTCCTTTTGGATGGAAAACACCTAATGGAGTATTGCATAATTATTTACAGTCAGTGTAACATATGTTTGGCAAATCTACAAATCATAATATATTACAATTTTTTTCTTTTTTGTGCTATACTGTTTCAGATGGTAATTATAATGAAAATTTCTAAGAAAGGAGAGATACTATGGCGCTTGACGGCATTGCTGTTGCCAGCATTGTATCTGAATTAAAACAAAAATTGTTAGGCGGCAGAATTGATAAAATCTATCAGCCTTTAGCTGATGAAATTATTTTTACAGTAAGAAGTACAGGAGAAAACTATAAAGTACTTGTTTGTGCAAATTCCAGTCATCCTCGTATTCATATCACTCAAATACAAAAACAAAATCCTATGACGCCTCCTATCTTTTGCATGGTTATGAGAAAATATATCGCCGGTGGAAAAATTACAAATATTTATCAACCTGATTTTGAACGTATTGTCATCATAGAAGTGGAATCTATGAACGAACTGGGAGATATAACCGCAAAAAAAATGATATTAGAAATTATGGGAAAACACAGCAATTTTATCATTGTAGACGAAAATAATAAAATATTAGATGCTATCAAAAGAATTTCTCATGATAAAAGTTCTGTTAGAGAAGTGCTTCCGGCAAAAGAATATGCTTTTCCGCCTTCTCAGCAAAAACAAAATCCTCTTATCATGACAAAACAACAGCTTTTTGCACATCTGCAAAAACAACCGGGTGCTAATGTACAACAGGCATTGTATCAAAATTATACAGGCATCAGCCCTATTTTTGCCAGTGAAATCTGTTTTCGTTCTCATATAGAGCCTTCCTCTTTTTGTGAAGAACTGACAGAACAAAAAAAAGAGGCGATATTTGCTGTATTTTCTTCTATTATAGAACAAATCAAACAACAACAATTTTCTCCTGCCATTTATTATGAAACAACCAGTCATAAAATACTGGACTTTAGCGCTTTAGAAATGGAGCAATTTCAGCATTGTCAAATAAAACAATATCAAAGTATTTCTATTTTATTAGAGCAATTTTATGCAGAAAAAGACAATGCCTATCATATCAGACAAAAATCTCATGATATGAGAAGGATTTTGCTCTCCAACATGGAACGTTGTGTCAAAAAAAAGGAAATACAGAAAAAAACAGAACAAGAAGTTGCTCAAAAAGACCTCTGGAAAGTAAAAGGAGAACTTCTTACTGCAAACATTCATGCTGTTGCAAAAGGTATTTCTACATTTCGTACCGTCAACTTTTATGACCCTCAAATGAAAGAAATAGAGATTGCCATTGACCCTACAAAAACACCGGCAGAAAACGCCCAAAAATACTTTCATAAATATAATAAAGCAAAAAGAACGCTCTCTGCCCTTAGCATACAAAAAAAACAAAATGAGGAAGAGCTTGCCTATTTGGAAAGTATTTTAAACGCTTTGCAAACAGCTAAAGAGGAAGCAGATTTAGACGAAATACGAACAGAATTAGCACAGCAAG
>DVLQ01000110.1 GCA_018715395.1 Candidatus Coprocola pullicola
TCGCACAGGGTGGTGACAGCGATTTCTATGCCGCCAAGTTACGGCAGCTTTCTGAACAGAAAATGGGCCTTACCAATCAACTGCAGGAAATCCAGAAAAAGAAGATGGCAAATCAGGCACAGGAATACCAGTACCAACAGGCCCTGCTTTATATCAATAACGAGGAAAACCTGAACCTTGCTGAATTTAACGATGACTTTATCCGAAGAATTATTGAACAGGTGACTGTTTTATCCGCTACCCAAATCAGAATACGGTTTGTAGGTGGATATGAGCAGGACGCAAACCTGCCATTGAAAAAATAGGTTGCCTGCAAAAAAATAGCACCGATGTCCTCAATCCGGGGGGCATCGGTGCTATTTTTTTGTGGGTAACTTTTCGGCCCATAACTCTATTAACATTCCAAAACATCTCCTGAAAATTTTTTGTCGAAAAGACTGGACAGAACTTGGGACGTATGCTATAATAATCATACAGAAATTTTGTTGCAGAGTTTACCACGATCCCGGTTAAGTCAAGCGCAAAATTTTGGGCAAAAAAATTTATTTTTTAAGTTTTTTGCCGTTTCTCAGTTGAATACAAGGGGGGGATCTAAAGTGTCCACCCCTTCCATCTGGGGTAGACACTTTAGATGTCTACCCCATTTTTGTCAGTATTTATGCGGGTTTGCGGGCTTTTTAGAGCGCAAAATCCAAAGTGATTTTCCATAGATGCCTTTTCCAAAAAATAGCAAAACAAAGACTTTTTATGAGCATAAGCGGAGTTTTCACCTGATTTTTCAGGCTGGGAACTCCGCTTTTTTGCGTTTGACTTTGTTTTTTCAAAAATATTTTTTTCGTTTTTAGCTAGTCTACTTCAAATTTAAAGGAACAATTTAGTATGGCCATCGAAACAGTTCTACGGAGCGTAGGTGTTTTTTTCAATTATTTTAAGTATAATAAAGCTATAGATGAGGAGGGATTATAATATGGACCAGAAAAAAATAGGGATATTTATTGCTTCTCTAAGAAAAGAAAAAGGATATACCCAAAATCAGATTGCAGAAATGATGGGGATTAGCGAAAAGACAATATCAAAATGGGAGTGCGGAAACGGGTTGCCTGAGGTTTCTTTGATGTTGCCACTGTGTGATTTACTAGGTATTAGTGTAAATGAATTGCTTTTAGGCGAACGACTTCCGCTATTAGACATGATGGCAAAGATGGGTAACACTATGGATGAATTAGTGAAACAAGTGGAATATGCACAACTAAAATATCGTATTTATAAACAATATGGATTGGACATCACAGAGATCAATGAATCAAAATTTGGTGCCGGAAGTATTACTTATTTTATAAAAACAGATAGAGGGAGCTACGTAGTAAAATACTTTACAGAAAACAGTATGAATCATCCTGAAAACGAATTCAGACTTTGTTCGTTCCTTTTGCAAAAAGGGATTCCGGTTAGTACAATTGTAAAAAATTGCATGGGAAATGATATCTCAGTGGATGAGAATGGTCGAAGATACCATGTACAAGAATTCATTGAAGGAATCGCATATGATTATCATCAAGCCCCCAAATGGCTGATGGAAGATTCTGCCAAATTACTTGGGAAAATCCACACTGTGTTAATGGAGTATCCGCCACTTTCTGAAGGGATTGACAAGCAATTTTTTCAAAACCGCACAATTCAAGATACACTTCAGGCATATGAAAAGACATTGAATCAAGCAATTGAAAATGGAGATGTTCAAATTGCTCTTCGTATAAAGTCTAATATGGACATTCTTGAAAAAATGCCAATATATAGTTTTGATATGGATAAATTTACTTACGCAAATACACACGGAGATTTTATCATAACACAGCTTATTTGTGGGACAGAACAGATCAATGGCTGTATTGATTGGACGACTAGCTGCAGGCATCCTGTTGTATGGGAAATCATACGTTCATATGTATATGCATCTCCCAAATGTTGTGAAGGTAAAATCGATATTGAAGATTTTATATCATATGTAAAGATCTATTTAAACTATGCCAAACTGAATGCGTATGATTTAGAAAATATGGGAAAAATGTTTTTTCAGTTCTGTGCCGTGTGTAACTTTTATGGACAGTATTATTCATCTCAAACCAAAAACCGCAGTATTTTTTTGAAACAGGCTGATTTGTCATCCAAACTACTTGAATGGTTTTTAGAAAATGTTGAGAATTTAACAAAGAAACTGGTCCAATTGGACTTGGAAGACAAGAAGAAAGAAATGGAAGAGAAATATCAAAAGAAGGTGGATAATTTTTATGATGAAAACGGGAAATTAGTTCAGTATCCATCTAAAAGACCGATGAGAATGATAGCATTACGAAAAATTGCATTACATTTTGAGGTTAATCGGACGTATACAGAAAAAGAAGTAAATAACATTATAAAAAATTGTATTTTATTTACTGATATCGAATTGATTCGCAGAGAAATGATAGAACATGGATTTATGAATAGGTTGAGAGATGGTTCGCAATATTGGTTAGAAAAATAATTGTGTAAATAAAGAATAACTAAAGATTGGTAGATGAATATGGAAATAGAAGTAAAGCAACTGAACATTTAAGAAAATTGGAAACTCTTTTTGGTATGTTTAATCTCTAAATGCTTGTAGTGATGGTAAGCATATATTCCTTTCAGGCTTTTAGAGTGGAAGGAGTATGATAATAAAAAATACATCTAAAGTGTCCACCTTTGCCACACCTGCGGTGAGCAATTCGCGCTCCGCAGGTTTTCTTTTATTGTAACACTGTGCCCGCGTTTGGGGCAGCATCGAAAGTGTCCACCCCACCCAAGAAGCGACAGTTTTTGGCAAAAAACTGTCGCTTTTATTATGCTCTTTTGCGGATGGATTGCAGCAAGGCTATAAACGCTAAAATAAGAGTGAGCCAGCAGAGAGGAAAACGCTCATGAAAGATTGAGCCACCAGAAAGAGCCCTCTATAATAGTCTCAGGCTATAGGGGGGCGAAAAAGGTGGTAATAACAGTGGGCAT
>DVLQ01000111.1 GCA_018715395.1 Candidatus Coprocola pullicola
AGAAATACCACAGCCACAGCAATCTATGCAAAACAATACTTATGTTGTAAAAGCAGGAGATAATTTATCACGCATTTGTTTGAAAGTATACCAAGAAATACAATATTTACAATCTTTAGCAAATTATAACAATATCAAAAATATTAATTTGATTTATCCGGGACAAGTTTTGTTAATTCCGCCAAAAGAAGAATTGACAAAAAGTCCTGTTTTAACTGTATTAGAGCAAACACCGCCTCTTGTAACACAACAGCCTGCTGATCAACAAAATGAAGAAGAAGAAATGGAGGGCTATATTTTGCTGACTGAAGAAGAAGATTATAGCTAAAGAGGGGGAGGCTGTTATGAAAAAGAAATGGCTTGTTATGTTATTGATTTGTTTTTGTTTTACTGCTTTTATTGTGTTTTTTCACAAAACAGTAAAAATTATGTTTATTACAGATGTAACAACAACAGAGAATACAGTTTCTTTTTTGCAAAACAATAATAGGTATAGTAATGTATATGAGCTTGATAAAAACAATGTGTTGCAGAAAATCATTCATATTAAAAAAAATATGGAAAACACAAGCATAGAATCTACAAATATTGTAAAAGATGAATTGGAAAATACATATGTATTATCAAAAGAAAGAAAAGAAAATGAAATTACAAAACAATATATAGGAAAATATGATTCCTCTGGAAAGCAGGAAACAATATTTGTTTGCCAAGGAGAGGGACACAATAACCATGTTTTAAAGAATTTGCAGTATATAGAAAATCAAAAAAGTATCGTTTCTTTTTTAATAGAAGATAATACAACAATACAGGCTATATTTTATGACACTGTAGAAGAAAAAAGCTGGAAAAAAACATATTCTTTTCAACAGCAATATGATGTGGAAGAAATTTTGTATGATGGCAATGGAGGGATATATTTTACAACAAAAAATAATCAGTTGTTTTTTATAAACCAGCAAAATGAACTGATAGAAATAACACTGCCACAACATTGTGTGCCATATAAACTGAGTATAGATGAACGAAACAATCAGTTGTATTTTAATAATATTCATGATTTTTCATTTGTACGTTATATTGTTGGTACGAAAGAATTGGAAGTAATATATACACAAAATGATACATTGCCAGGAAATTTTACTTTTGACAAGATACGGGATTTAAAATATGAAAGAGGATACTTTTTAGCAAGTACACCCTTATATGAAACAGAGGATTGCTTTTTTTATGTTGGTACAGAAACAGAAGGTCGTATTGTTGATAGTATGAAAAAAAATATAAAGCTGTTGTGCCAAAGTGCGATTGTTCCTTTTATCAGCTTTTTTTTACTGCTTTGTATTGTTAGACTTTGTTGGTATGCTTGGCATGGTTTAAAAAAAGTATTGGTAAGAGTGGTTATGGTAATGGTTGTGTTGTTGACAATGGGAACAGGATATATTGGAACTGTATTGTATAAAGAAGTGCTGCAAGAGATGATAAATGAAGTGTATGCACAGCTTTATATCATTTCTACTATGGTCGCCAATACCATAGATGGAGATATACTGGAAGAAGCTTTATTGTTGGAAGAAGAAAAGCAGATGTATTTTGAAGATATCATGGAAAAAATACAGTTGGATATGACGCCTTTTTATAGGACAGCAAATCAAGCTATGAAAAAACAGTTTTATTATACAGTTTATTTTATAGAAGAGGGAGAATTATATGTAGGTATTGATAATACTCATTCAGGAAGAAAAGAATTGTATAATACCAATGAAAAATATATTGCCAATCAGGAAGACAGAACAAAACTAAAACAAAATGTAAAAGAAGGAAAGGCAGTACTTTTAGATACAGCAGATATGACAGAGATATGGCTTTCCAGTTCTTCTGTAATTTACAATAGCGGTGGACAAGCGGTAGGCGTTGTGGAAGTGGGTATGAATGAAAGCGATATTGTATCTTATGCCGGTGAAATATTACGCCGTACAATTATTATTGTATTGATTGTGATTGTCATATTAGTGGTATTAACAACACTTGTATTAAAACAATTTTTAAAAGGCATAGGAAATTTAAAAACAAGTGTAGAAGCTATTACACAAGGAGATTGGAATGTAGCGGCAGAAATCCATTCTCATGATGAATTGGAGGAGATTGGAAATGCCTTTAATCGTATGACGTCTCGCATAAAAGGTTTCTTGGACGCTATGCTGCAAATCAATACAGCTTGTGAAAAATTTTTGCCAACTGCTTTATTTGAAAAAATAGGAAAGGATAATATTACAGAGTTGGAATTGGGCGATCAAGCAATCATGAATATGTATATTTTGACAGTAAAGGCAAGTAATTTTTATGATGTTGCAAAGGATATGCCCGTGGAGGAAAAATTTGTTTTCATTAATGAGTTACTTGGTTTGTTTTCCGGTGTAATTGGAGAAACAAAGGGAATCATTGAAAGCTATCAAAGCGCCGGCATGCGTGTGATTTATACAGAAGAGCCAGACCAAATTGTAGATACGGCATTAAAAATTGCAGAAAAAATACAGTGGTATAATCAAAAAAATCAAAGAGAAATTCAGCTTACTATGACACTGCAAAATGGGGAAACCATGTTGGGCATTGCAGGCGAGGAAAGACATATGGCAATTTCTCTTGTGTCAGAAAATATAGATTTGATATATACTTTGGAAAAAGAAGCAGAGGAAAATGATATGATACTGCTTTTGACAAAAGATGTTATAGAAAGATTGGAAAAAAAACAAAAATATCATTTTCGTAGAGTGATGTTGCCTTTGGAAAAACAAATAGAACGTTTTGACTGTATCAATGCCTATGCTTCAACACAAAGAGAACAAAGAAAACAAGCATTTAAAGATTTTATGGAAGGCACAAATTGTTGTGAGAAAGGAAATTTTGTACAAGCCAGAAAGCATTTTGTAGACGCCATTCACATTGCGCCAAATGATGTTTTGACCAAAAAACACATTTTTTATTGTGATAAAATCATAGCGGACCAAAAAAGAATTGTACTATCCAGAAGAAAGCTGGTGAAGTGATATGGTAGAAAAAATATTGCTTTTTTTTACAGGTTCTTTGAAAGGATTTTTGCAGCAATACATAAGTAAAGTGAAAGGCTTTTTGACAAAGTTAAAAAATATTTCTCGATGGTTGAGAGAGGTATTTTATACCTTTTTACAAAATTTGCTTCACTATACATTGGGAAAGCCGGCTTCTTTAGAGGATTATATCAAAATAGGTTCTATATATTTGTCAAAGCAGTTGTTATTAAAATTTGTATTGATAGTTTGTATTCTTACATTTTTTATTACAAGTTATGCGCATCCTTTTTTGAAAGGAAAACTATGGACGGAAGAGATGGTTGTCAATACAAATGAATTTTATGAGTTTACAGGAAAGGCAAAAGTACTGCAAAAAGATGGCAGTCTGCTTTATTTGGGAAAATTACAGCAAGGAAGTGCAGAGGGTGTTGGAGAGGTTTATGAAGAGGGATATCTTGTTTATAAAGGAGAATTTTCTCAAAATCAATATAACGGGATAGGAACATTATACCAAAATGGGAAAAAAATTTATGAAGGTTCTTTTTTAAACAACAAATATCATGGAGAAGGTATATTGTATGACAAAAACGGAAATAAAAGATTTTCGGGTGTTTTTGAAGATGGTAAGCAAAAAGAAGGCGTAGCTTATTTTGAAAATGGTACTATGCAGTATCAAGGAACCTATGAAAATGGATTATATAGCGGACAAGGAACATTGTATGCAAGTGGTTCTAATAATGTAATACGATATCAAGGATCTTTTGCACAAAATGTGTTTGAAGGAGCCGGAAGACTGTATCAAAAGGGAAAACTGATTTATGATGGAATGTTCAGCAATGGTCTATATCATGGAGAGGGAACTTTGTATGATAATAAAACAGGAAAAATACTTTATACAGGAGCTTTTTTGTATGGAGCATATCATGGAGAAGGAAAGCTGTATGACAAGCAAACAGAAAGACTTCTTTATGCAGGAGAATTTTTGGAGGGTAAAAAAAATGGCATAGGCGTATTGTATCATAATAATGGTACAAAAATTTATACAGGTCCATTTTTTGAAGACGAAATTGATTATAAACAATTTTTGAACAGCAACTTAAATGATATTCGAGAAGCTTTTGGAAGAGAAACAGAATTGATCATGCTGGAAAATAATATTTTTACAGTATATGAAGATTTAGATGTGGCATTTGTATTTCAATTTTCAGAAGATGGCGCTTCCCCTGTTTTAGAGCGAATCAAATTTTTTGGTACACAAAAAATAGATGACATCAAAAACGGCATGACGTTTTTTTCTGCAAAAAAGAATATGCAGCAAGAGGCTTATACAGAATATACATTTGAAGTGCTGGAAGAAGACGCTGTTTCTTTTGGATATACAGATAGAAAATTACAGCAGGGAAGTATGGGTTATACCATAAAATATATCCAAGATGGCTATTTTATACAATTGTACGGTGAAGAAGAAGGAGGAGTTGTATGTTATTTTGAAATAGGAGGTAAGGTTTGATGACAAAGAGAGTAGCAGCGTTTTTTCTGGCTTTTTTTTGGGGTTGTTTTTTTATTGTTTCTATGGTGAAAGGAGCGGAAAACAATTTGACATTACAGGAAGTTAGAACGCTTGCCATAGAAAATAGCCAAGGAGTAGAAAATACAAAGATAGACTTGATAAAAAAGCAAATTGAGCTAAAACAAGCCAAAGAAGCCATAGCAGATACTATAAAAAAAGAAAATACAATTCGATTTTCACTGCTTTTTAATATCAAATTTCCGGAAAAACATGGTATGCCAAAAGAAATTGAATTACTGACAAGTGTACCTGAGATAGAAAATGATATAGTTGTTTTGGAAAAAAAGAAACAAAACGAAATGTTGCAATCCCAAACAGCAGCTGAACAAGCATATTATGACGTGTTGTTAACACAATATAAACAAAGGTCTATTGTTTCTCGATTGGAAGAATTGAAGGAAGCTGAAGTCCAATTGGATAGACAAGTGAAATTGGGAACAGGTAAAAAAAGTGATTTAGAATATATACAGGATCGTATCTCTGCTTTGGAAAAAGAAAGGGCAAGAAATATTGTTTTAGAAGATGAAAAAATAACAAAATTGGCTGGTATCATAGGAAAAGACCACCTTTTAGGCTATGAAATAACAGAAGAGATACAAGAAGTTTCCTTTCAAAGAAGTCAGCTGGAGGAAATGACAAATTATGCTTTGGAACATGATTTTGAATTGTTTCAAAAAAGACAGGCAACAATGTTGGCTGAAAAAGAAACGAATGTAATATTAGGAATTTATAAAAACGTATATCCTCAATATATGTCTGAGATAGAAAGTTATATTAAAACTCATGAAGATAGTCAAATAGATTATGAGGATTTTATTGCCAGATATAATACTACACTGGACAATATTGACAGTCCTTGGTATGGCAGTTATGTAATCAATTTGATATTTTTCAAAATCTATATTCCCAAGGAATGGTTTAAAGGGGAATATTCCGGCACAAGATATATGGAAGATGAAAAGTATCAGCTTTTTTTAACATTAGTAGACAGAGATAAAGCCATACAAGAAGAAAAACAGGCAGAACAAGCTCTAAAAGAAACTGTCAAAACGGCATATGCCACATTGAAAACAATGGAAGGCAGTATCAAAGAAATGCAAGAAAATTTAGTGCAAAGTGAAATACGATACCAACAAAAATTACAGCAAAATCAAAAGGGGCTTGTTGATTTTACAGAGCTGGAAAATGCCAGAGAAAGTCTTTATCAACAACAATCTGTACTTTATGAAGCAAAAATAGAATACGCTAAATCTCTCAGTGCATTTAACGGACAAACAGCGGGCTTTGTGAATGATTTTTTAGATATCAGCCAAACGGAAGAAAAAAATTATGCCGTAGGACAAAGTGTTATGAACCAAGCTACTTGGCATATTAAAACAAATATAACGGATTATAATTTCATGTTTGGTGTTTTTGTGCCGGAAGAATATGACGTCGATAGCTATCAGCTTTTTTATGAGGGACAAGCTATAGGAGAAAAATTGCCTTTAACTGAAACATTGACCCATTTGTCTGTGGCTTATGGAGATACCACGTTATTGACCGTGATGTTTTATAAAGGAGATATACTCAAGTATATTGCCCAAATAGATGGAGTTTCTTATGATGGTGTGCTGAATATGCAGCCTGCCGAAGGGAAAGCAGACAACATACAAAAACAAATACAGCCGGCAGGCACTTGGAATTTGCAACAGGCAGATATGGTAAGATGTGCTTTTTCTATTGCAACAGAGCAATATCATTATGACAGCTATGACTTACTTTTGGAACAAAAAGTCATTGGCTCGGCTCAAAAGGGAAATGCTGTTGTTACACTGCATTTATACTTTGAACCTATTACAAATTTAAAGGTACGATTAAAAAAAGATGGCAGAGAATTAGCCATTTTGCATTTGGAGGAAAATGGAATGCTTTTGGCAGAATAGGAGGAAAGCAATATGAAATATAAAAAAAATTTGCTGGGCTTTTTGTTAAGCAGTTTTATTTTATCACAACAATGTAGTGTGTTTGCACAAGAAGTTTTGCGTCCTGATGCAAGAGCTTTTCCTGACCGTACTATTATTATAGGTACTTATGCCATTGTAATTGACCAGATGACAAACGCCATATTGGAAAAAGCGGAAAATTCTGCACAAATGAATCATCAAATGAATATTTATTTTAAATCCGATATCAATGAAGGCACATGGTATGATATTACTCAAAGTGTAGATATTTCTCAGATTTCAAAAACAATTGATAATGTGGTTTCCTATGACCAAATCAATGGTATTTCATTGACTCATTATGTAAATGAGAAGGGAGAAATCATTGATTTATCAACAGGCGATACAACAAGTACTACCCAAATAGATGATGTGTCTTATCCTGAAAATATGCCGGAATTAGAAGGCATAAAAGAAGAACTGCAAATACAAAAGGGTATGAAAGAAAAAGGAAGCATTGAAGGGACACAGGCATATGAAAGCTTAAAGAGAATAGTACAACCTTTGGCGGAGCAACAAGAAAATGCTACAACACAACAAAAAGAAACTATAGAACAATTGCAAAAAAAACAAGAGCAATTACAAGCCATGGAAAAATATATTGCCGCACTAAGGCAAGAGGGAGCGTCTATAGAAAAAATCAATGAAGCGGAAAACCAAAAAACTGCATTGGAAAATGAAAAAAAGATTTTGTGTTATCAAAAAGTATTGGAAAGAATAGAAACGGAAATGTCTGTATTAGATTATAACAAAAACGCTGCGCTTATCCAAAAGTATGCGCAATATGCTACCAATATACAACAAAGCATTTCTTCTTTTGATGTGACCACTGTAACACAAACTAGTACAACATTGCAAAAAATGCTATTTGAAACAGAAAAATCTTTTCAAAAATTTGCTTCAGAAGGAATCAAAGTATCTGCCGACAATGGTTTAGAAAGGATATTAACAATCAAAAAAGCTATGCTGGGAGAAATTCCAACTACAGAAGAAGAAAAACAAAACCAACAAAAATTGTTGCAAGAAGTGAAACAACAAGCAGAACAAACCATGATGCAATTAGCCCAAAGCAGTGGTCAGGGAGAAGACTATCAAAAAGCAAAAGAAAATGGGGAAACAGAAAGTGTATTACAACAAAAACAAACAGAAGAACTGCTTTTATTAAAAATTGCTTTAGACGATATAGAAGTAGCATTGAATCAAATAGAAAAGCTATCTACCGATGAAAAATCATTGGCGGAGCAATATCAGCAAACAGCAGATACTATCCAAAAAGCACTGGAAAATGTAAATGAGGATTCTTTTGTGGCACAGCAGATAAAGGAAGTTTTGCAAACAGCACAATCTCAATATCAGCAAAAGAGCGATAGTATTCAATTAAATCAGTTGGAAAGCTATCAAGCGGCAAAAGAACAAAGAGATACAGCACAGCAAGAGGCAGAACAAAAACAGCAGCAATATTTGTCTGCTGCTGAAGAAAATAAAACCGAAGAATTGGAAGATATCAAAAACCAGAGAGATATGGCTATAGAACAGATGCAACAAGCGCAAGAAAACATGGAGAAAATAGAAGAAGCCTTTTTGGGAGAAGAAAATGACCAAAACCAAATAGAGAAAGATACAACACAGTCCCAAGAAAATCAAGTTACACCAAAAGAACAGGAACAAACAAACATACAAAATGATACCAACACTGTTGAACTACAAAAAGAGGATAATTATACAGAGCAGGAAAAAGCGGAAATTACTTCTGTTATGGAGCAGTTGCAGACTCAAACAGGAGAGGATTTTATACAACCTTGGCATATCCTATTTCAGGACTATGATGTGAAACTGCTTTCTCCTATTTGGAATACAAAAAACGGGATTTATGTACCAGCACAGGAATTGGTTCGTCAGTTAGGAGCAAAAGTGTATAAAAGTAAAGTAGGAAGTAAATATGTATTTAAGGACAATGGGATATTGATTGAGTATCAATTAGGCGTTGGAACAGTATTTGTAAACGGTCAAGAAATGACCATTTCTCCCCCTCCCACTGTATATCACAATCGAGTTTATATGCCTTTGGCAGTATTTGAAAAAGCCTATTCTATGGAGCATATACAACAACAAAATGATGTGATAGTGTATCGCATATAAAAGGAGGGAGAATATGGGACTTTACACAGCTTTTGCAGAAGTAAGCGCTTCTATTGTTTCTCTTCTTAGAGATACTGTTTCTCCGGAGCCTTTGACAAAGCCGGAGCAAATTGGCATTTGCAGTCCAAAGGAAAGAGGAAATTATACAGTAGGTGTTTTTTTATACCATATAGAAATGGAAAAAACAATGCAGCTTCAAGGAAGAATACAATTAGATACAGAACAATATAAAGAGCCTCCTCTAGCTTTTTCGCTGTACTATATGATATTTGTACACTTAGATGCAGATATGAATACAAAATGTGTTGATGAACAAAGAATATTGGGAAAAATCATACAACAGCTTTATAATTACAGAAAAATTCCTCAAAACTATTTGCAGGGAAGTTTAAAAGCAGAACAGCTTTCTTTAGAGTATATCAATATTTCTTTGGAAGATAAAAATAAGTTGTATTCTTTATTGAATCATTCCTATGAAACAGCTTGTTTTTATAAGATATCTCCTGTTTTGTTAGATACAGAAATGGTATATCGTACAAAACCTGTAAAAGAAGCGCAATTTCAATTGCATGTAAAATGAGGTGGTTTTTTTGTATATTCAAAAAAAGGTGGAGGCAATATTATATTTTGTAGATGGTATGAGAGGAACTCCTTTAAATGAGATAGAGCTTTCTGCAAAAAAACAGCAGTATATACAAAAAGAAAATGGTTATGTTATATTTTTACATATTGAAAAAGAACAAGCAATAAAAATAAAAAAAAGAGGCTATGCTGAAAGAACATATTTTTTGAAGCCATCTCAAAAAATACAAACAATATTGTTACAGCCTATTGATGAAAGTTCTATTATATCTATTTCTATAAAAGAGAAGGCATGGAAAAATAAAAAAATATATTATGCTTTAAATGAAAAAATATGTGGAAAAAAAATACTGCGTCCAATAGAAAAAGACAGTATGTTTTTACCAATGCAATATGAAAAAAACTATCCCCTAAACCATAGAAATGTTGCTATAGAAGGCTGCAAAAAAAATTATACTGTATTTGAGTATGATTTTCAAAAAAAAGCATATTTGTTGCAACAGCCATTGGAAAAAGCAATTTTGCAAGGACAAATGCTTTTTGCATTAAATGAAACTACCAGTGACGAGAAAGGGAATATGACATTATATTTTGAAAAGACCGCTTTTCAAAAAAAAGAAAATATTTTATTATTTCCCATAGAATAGAATTTTTATTAGAATAGAATTTTTATTGTTTTATTAATTTAACATGAAAATAAACATCCAGAAAAGACTTTTAAAAATACAATCATAAAAAAGCATACAAATAAAAGCCAACACCTGAAAAAATTTTTAAAATAAAAATTAGTGATTTGAGTGTATGAAACATTTGTAATAGAAGCAGGCACTTATCCAGACAAATAAAAATGAATATGGATAAAATAATAATAAAACAAAATATTAGAAATGATATCCAAAGCAGATGCAAAACAATGGCAGTTTTGTACCAAGCTTTAAAAGTTTTATGAAAAGATTGTATTACATAATTACTGACGGTGTCATAAAAGGAAGTGTAAACATGATGTTTTGACTTCGGATATGCCATTTTAAGTGGCATAGGATAATCATCAAGACCAATACTTCATCAATTATTGGAACAATCTAAGTATCTGCTCCGCCAATGTGGCTTTTCTTCTGCGACAAAATGAAAACAGTATTATGAAATTTTGAGACTGGTAGCATAATCTGTGATATCCTTGAGAAAAATATGTCAACTAATATTAACAATATCAATGTGCAATAATGATAAGAGAAACTGTATTTATAATATTGTATGAATTTTTAAAGATTGTAAAAGCAGTATTGCACACTAGACAAGCCAAAAACAATCACACCCCTTGTTTTAGAATACAGCATTTAAACTGCTCGCTTATTTGAATATATGTTTGGTCAATGTGCCATTGCTCAAAATATAAGTCAGTCTTTTGCAGAAGGAAACGAAAAATAGTTTTGAAATAATGTTATCGCAATCCCACTGGCTTTAGAAGGCAGGTTAAGGCAGTCAAAAGTATAGTAGGGTAGGGATTGCCCAAATTAACGCCTGTGGAGATGGTAGGTTGCAAAGTGGAGAAAGCAGGGTAGACAATGAGTAGTTCACAAAAGAAACAAAATAATAGGTTCAACGATAAATAAAAGCGTAACAAACACAAAGCGACAGATGTGTTTACAATACTTATATCTGTCTGAAGGAGCAAGTCTTAAAGTAAAGTGTAAGAGCATATAAAACAATATTTGACACAAAACAAAAATTTTTAAAAAGAATTTTTGGTAAAAGCACGAAATTTCTTTTTACAAAAGTTTAAGATTGATTTTATGAGAAGTGCCTTTATATACACTGTTTGTATTTGTTTGGCTTATCAAAAAGTTTTCCAAAACCAATACTTTAATGGAATGTAGGAAATTTTTAGAATGAAAATTAAAATGAATATAATAGTGGTATTTGTGTTAAATAAAAGTATTTCTGTGACAAAAGGGACGTTCAGATAGCCTTTAAGAGAAGGTTTTATTGGATTTGGTTCTAAATTTACACAAATTAGAATGACACTAAAAATGAATAGAGGAGTCGTATTTATGCCAAATAAAAGTATTTCTGCCATAAATAGGGCATTTTGGGCAGTCTTTATTAGGAAGGTTTAAAGTAAGCTGATGGTGATATTTACGACAAATATAGTTTTGACGGCTGTATTTATCTATAATGATAAAAGAATCAGAAAAACAATAAAAACAAAAAAATAGAAAAATCTTTAAAAGTGATGATTATATTTATGGATAGTAATAGCTCCTTTCTGAGAGAAAATATTTTTATGTTAATTTTATTGTACTTTCAATAAGAGGATATTGTCTATAGCATTTTAACGCAACAGCATCTTTTTATCAAAAAGGAGGCATCAGAAATGGGTTTTTTGGTAGGAGTAGGAGCCATTTGCACTTGTTCTTTTGGAATGGCGCCATGTCCTTTGACCGTGAACAGTCAAATGAGTATACAGGGTAGTGGTTTGCCTGTAGCTACAATATTTGATAATACGCCGGCAAATTTAACTACATTTGGCATGTGTACATCTTTATCAAATCCTGTAGTATCTGCGGCGACTACAGCTGCATTGGGCGTGTTGACGCCTCAGCCATGTACACCGGCGCTGACAGCTCCTTGGAGTATGGGCAGCACTACGGTGCTTTTTGAAAATAAACCGGCATTGCTGCATAGTAGCAAATTAAATTGTATGTGGGGCGGTGTGATACAAATTGTACAGCCGGGACAACAGACAGTACAGGCGGCAGAATAAGGAGGCAAAAAAATGGCGGAAGAAAAAGTAATTTTGCCTTGCACACAATACTTGATACAATGTATGGAATGTTCTATTAGAAGATACATAGAAGTAATAAACAATGAGCAGTATTCTTTTTTAAAGCAATACTTGGCAGAAGAAGAAAGCTATTCTAAAGAAGAAATTTATGAAATTGCATGGCGACAAATGCAAGAGGGCAATCCAGAATATATTTTTTATACATTAGAAGTATTGGCTCAAAATGAAATACAAAAATTTGCGGCAAGCTTTTGCTTTTTACCTCATTATGGTACAAAATACGGCTATTTGTTTTCTAAATTACATGGCATTAATATGCCTTTTGCAACAATAGAGTTATTGTGGCAAATTTATTGCAACACTGTAACAACAGTATCTTATACTTTTTTTTTAACAGAATTATTTTCTTTTGGGTATGATTTGCTTTTTCAATCACAAAAGGAGGAAACGACTATAGCAGAACAGCCCGTTATATTAAAAAAAGAAATTGTTTTTTTTACTTTAACAGGAAAATGGGGACAATATGAAAAGCTTTTAAAACAGCCTATTTTTGAAAAAAGACTTGCAAATGATATACTATGGGACAGATTACAAAAAAATATGGAAAATCATCGGAGTGTTTTTTTTGTCATAACAGGTAAAAAAGGAAGCGGCAAAAAATTTTTGACAGAGCAATATGCTTATGCTGCTAAGAAAATGCTTTTATGCTGTAGTGGAAAACAAATACAAAATCAAGACATTTTTATGATTATTGCAAAGGCAATGCTGTATGATGCTGTAATCTGTTTGGAGCATTATAGTCATATAGAAAAGAGTGTTTTAAAACAAATAATAAATATATTAGAACAATATTACGTATTTTTATCTCCTATCTTTTTTTTGGAAGAAGAATATGATAGTATCACAAGCGACATAATACCAGTGTATACTTTTGAAACAGCTGCTCTAACAACAGAACAAAGAAAAGCTTTTTGGACATTTTTTTTGGAAGGGAAAAAGGCAGAGCAAAATATTTTTATACAACAACTGGCAAATCAATTTTTGCTAACGCAGGGAGAGATAAAAAAAACAATAGAAGAAGCAGAAAAAACAGCTTTTTTAGAAAATCGATGTATTTGTCAAAAAGATTTATACGATTGTGCTAATCAGTTAAACAGTAAAATATTGTTGCAAAAGACAACTAAAATAAAACCGGCATTTTATTGGGAGCAGTTGATACTACCATTAGAACAAAAAGAGAGATTACGACAAGTTTGCAATCGTATACATCACCAGCATATTGTTTATGATACATGGGGTTACAAGGATTTGATGCCCTATGGCAGAGGTGTTTCCATGCTTTTTGCCGGAAAGCCCGGTACAGGAAAAACAATGGCGGCACAGGTGATGGCCAAAGAACTGGGACTGGATATCTATCGTGTGGATTTATCACAGATTGTTTCAAAATATATTGGAGAAACAGAAAAAAATATTAATATTATTTTTGAAGAAGCATTAAAGAGTAATGTCATATTATTTTTTGATGAGATGGATGCTCTTTTTTCAAAAAGAACAGAAGTCAAAAGTGCTAATGACAGATATGTAAATATGGAAGTTGCATTTTTACTTCAGAAAATGGAGCAGTATGACGGAATATCTATTTTGGCAACCAATCATTTAGAACAGATAGATACGGCATTTTTTCGCAGAATACAATATATTATACAATTTCCACTGCCTTCTGTACAACAGCGGTATGAAATATGGCGTTCTGTTTTGAGCAAAAAAGTACCGTTGGAAGAAAATATTGATTTTATATATTTGGCAAAGCAGTTTGAATTATCAGGAGGAAGTATTAAAAATGCAGTTTTAACAGCAGTATTTTTGGCTGCCGCTTCCAAAAATCAATGCTGTACGATGGAACATATTTTAAAGGGAATTAAACAGGAAATGGAAAAACAGGGAAAAGTGCTTTTATCCTGTGATTTTGGAGAATATTCATATTTATTATAAAAATCATATGCCTCAAAAATAAGCTTGTCTTATCAAGACAGGCTTATTTCATTGGGTGCTTTAGCTTAACAAAATCCCTAGTTCTAAATAAAATACTTTAGTAAATGAAAAATGAAATAAAAAGTACTGCACATTCCAAATATAGACGCCAATATCACATAGCAAAATACAGAAGAAAAGTGATATACAAAGAATGAAGAGCGGATATAGTACAATTAGAAAATAGTATGAAGAAAAAAGGTTGAAATCATTAAGGTGTCAGCATGTCCAAATCATATCCATATGTTAGTTACACCATATCTGAGCGTGGCACAGTTTGTAGGATAAGAGTGCACGAATGATATTGGATAGGCATGCAAATTTTAATAAAATGAAGAAGAAATTTCTGGGCAAGAGGATATTTTGTCGATACAGTAGAAGGGGATGAAAAGGGGATAAAAGAATATATAAAAAATCAGTTGAAAAAAGATGATGTAGCAGATCAAATCTCATCAAAAGAGTACACAGACCCGTTTACGGGTAGCAGAGGAGAATAAGGCAAAATAGACAGCTACTTTTCGTGGCTGCCTGCAATTGTAATACAATGCCAAATTTTCCATATTCCCTTTTGGAGAATCAGCATGCAATACTCCTTCTAAGGGTTGTTCAAATTACTATGACGTATCTGAAAAGTTCTATGTATTCATCATTTTAACAAAATGGCAATTGCAGCAATATGGATAAAAGCAAAAAAAGGAAGAGGCTAACTTATCATATCTAGTAGCTGGTGAGGAGGATATCGACTTGGGATATCCTCCTATGCAGAACCACTGCGGGCAAGTCACATAATTGCATTGAACATTGTTCTATTCATTTTGGAAGACGTCCTGTTTTGGATACTAGAAAAAAATCAGCAATGCGTTCCCATTCTGAATCGCTGAGTTCCTATCGTTTTGCCATGTCTATCATCTCCTATCTGGTATTACTGTAACATATAATAGGTTTTTGTGCACTTTTGACTTTTCAGATATGCTCTAGTTTACTAGTGGTTTTGATTGCAAAAAAATACAGATTAGATGAGATAAAAAATAAATTGCTGAATTTTTTCATCTATTCTAAACTGAAAATTTATATAAAAACGATAGTATCATAAAATAGATTTAAGTGGAAGTATGACAAAACATTGACTTTCGTGATGCAATGTTATATAGTGAAAGCAAACAAAGATTTTAATTGATTTATTTTATTTTTTATGAATAAAAATACAAATGATATTTGTATTAAACAAAAACCAAGCCTATAATACGACGCATAGGAAAGGAAAGAAACAAATGGGTAAATTGTTGGTTGTAGGAAGTTTAAATATGGATACAGTCATTGCAGTGGAAAATATACCAAAACCGGGAGAAACCATACTGGCAAAAGACATTGACTATATTCCTGGAGGAAAAGGAGCAAACCAAGCCTATGCCATGGCAAAATTGGGGGCAGAGGTTGCTATGATTGGATGTGTGGGAGAAGATGAAAATGGACAGAAATTATTAGACAACTTAAAATCTGTTTCTGTAGATACAACTGCTATAGAGGTTATCAAAAACCAACCAACAGGCGTTGCTTTTATTGCAGTAGAACAAACAGGGGAAAATAGCATTATTGTAATATCCGGTGCAAATTTTTTATTAACAAGGCAATGGATTGAAAAACAGCAAAAATATATCCAAAATTGTGATATTGTCATAGCACAGTTAGAAACGCCTCTTGAAAGTATTTGTGCTGTTGCAGAGTTAGCAAAACAAAATGGAAAGAAAATGCTTTTAGACCCTGCGCCTGCTCCAGGGAAACTTCCGAAGCAACTGTTGAAAAATGTATCTATTATAAAACCAAATGAAACGGAATTACAATTATTAACAGATATGCCTACAAATACAGAACAAGAAATTGTTTTGGCAGCAAAGCAACTGTTAAAACAAGGAGTGGAACAGGTTGTAGTAACAGTGGGAGAAAGAGGAGCTTTTCTTGTGACGGAGCAAGGATATCAAAAATTTCCGGCAAAAAAAGTACATGCTGTGGATACAACAGCGGCAGGAGATGCTTTTACAGCAGGGCTTTCTATAAAATTGGCACAAGGCTGTTCTATGCAAGAGGCAATTTCATTTGCTGTTGCAGTGTCTTCTGTTGTTGTAACAAAAAAGGGAGCCCAAACATCTATTCCGAGTTATGAAGAAGTTTGTAACATAATGAAGTAGTTGTTGTGTCAATATTAGAAGAACAGTATTTTAGAATGAAAAAATTTTTGATACTATAAAAATATTGTGCTACAGCTGATTATTATAGAAAATAAGGATTTTGTTAATTTAATATGAAAATAAAAATATAGCAATTTGTAAAAAATATATTTTTGATGTCTGTACTTAGACTTCCCATACTGATAAAGGGAATGAAAAAACAAAGAGGACAAAAAACAGCAAAATATTAAAAATTAATTTTTATATTTATCAAAAGTAGGAGCATCTTTGCAGGAGAAAAATTTACTTAATATGAAAATATAAATACAAAAATTTATGACAAATGTATTTTTGATATTCATAA
>DVLQ01000112.1 GCA_018715395.1 Candidatus Coprocola pullicola
TCCACATCACATATTTACATCATACAAATGTACAATACCGTAATCAACCACGGATTAAAAGGTTGATAGAAAGGAGAAGGTATATTTGTAAGTGACCGCTAGATGAGTCAATTACAATATACCAGGTTTGAAGAGCGCATTACTAAAACAAATTAGGATGTTTTTTACACGAAAAATGAAATAAAAAGTACTGCACATTCCAAATATAGATGACATATCATGTAGTGTTTGCACCAAAATATAAAAGCAAAGTGATATAGAAAAAATGAAGAGTGGACAAATCATTAGAAAATTGTGCGAAAAAAAAGGTGGAGATCATTGAAGTATAATCATGTCCAGACCATATCTATATGTTAGTCGGTATATCACTATATCTAAGTGCAGCATAGTTTATAGAATTAAGAGTGGGTTGAGGATATTTGATAGGAATGTTAATTTGAAATATAGATATGAGAGAAGAAACTTTTGGACAAGAGGATATTTGGTAGATATAGTAGAACGAAATGAAAAGAGGATAAAAGAATATATAAAATCAGTTAGAAGATGATGATGTAGTAGATCGAATATCATCAAAAGAGTACACAGACCCGTTTACAAGTAGCAGAGGAGAATAAAGCAAAACAGACATCTATTTTTAGTGGCTGCCTGTAATTGTAATGCGACGTTTCTTCAATATTCCCTTTTGGGGAATAAGAACGTAATACTCCTTCTAGAGGTTGTTCAAACCATTAGTAAATTAGTAGGTTTTGATTTTATTGGTTTACCAATAAAAATCCCTGGCTATGCCGAAGGAATCAGCCAGCTTTAGCACATACAAGTTGGGAATGTAAATAGCATATTGTATTCGAGTCAAAGTATAGAAGACAAATACTATATGGAAAAATGAAAGCTGAAATAGGAAAAATACTTAGGCAATGATGTGAAAGAAAAATAATAGAAATGATAGCGGCACAATGTTGTCCGAATTATATACATATGCTGATTAGTATACTGCCCAAATACGGTGGTGTGTCAGAAATAGTTGGACATTTGAAAGGGAAAAGTTCTCTCATTATTTTTGATAGATATGCAAATTTAAAATACAAATATAGAAATAGAATGTTTTGGTGTAGAGGATATTACGTTGCTACAATTGAGAAAAATATAAAAAAATATATAAGTACATCAATAATCAGTTAAAGTGAGTACATTGACTTGTTTATGAGTGAAAAAGTAAATAAATAAAAATAGCCGCCAAAGGCGGCAGTTGAGAAAGTAGAGGCTTAGGGAACTTTCAATGCACTTGCAAGTGCTACTGATAATAGCTCCTTCTGGGAACAGAATAAACCACCGACTAAGCCGGTGGTTCTCATTAAATTGCACGTGTTACTTTATTGGAACGCATACATCTTGTGCAGATATAAATAGATTTTACAGTTCCATTTTCAACAATTTTCACCCTTTTTACATTAGGTTTCCATTTTCTGTTTGCGCGTCTACTAACCTGACTACGGTTAATACTAATTCTGTGACCTGTCATTTGGCCTTTTTCACAAATCTCACATTTAGCCATTGCTATGCACCTCCTTGCCTGCTTATGTGACACAACAAAAGTATTTTATCAGAAAACCATATTTTTTGCAATATGCTATCTCATTTATTTTCAAAAAATATTTTGTAATATTGTGTAGATAAAATTGTTTTTTAAAAAAATTAGAGAAAAAGTAAACAGATTGTTTATAAAATTTTTTTGAAATTTTCATTTCAAAAATAATAGTTTGATGGTATACTAAAAAAAAGTAAAAAGTGGGTATGCTAAAACATATGCCAAAAGACTATTTTTTCGGGAGGCTGATAGCTTATGACTGCAAAATTAGAAAACGAATATGGCGTTATTACAATAGATAATGAAGTGATTGCAAGAATTGCAGGATATGCGGCATTGGATTGTTATGGCATTGTAGGAATGGCTGCAAAAAATGTGAAAGATGGTCTTGTTCAGCTTTTAAAACTGGAAAGCTTAACAAAAGGAATTAAAATGACTGTCAATGAAAATAAAATCAATTTAGAATTTCATATTATTGTAGAATATGGTACTAATATTTCTGTAATTGCAGATAATATTATAAGCACTGTAAAATACAAAGTGGAAGAATATGCCGGGCTGGAAGTAGAAGGCATTAATATATTTGTAGATGGTGTTCGTGTAGATAATTGAACCAGAGGAGGAAAAACACAGTGGCTTTGACAAAAGTAAATGGTTTGATGCTAAGAAAAATGATTATTGCAGGAGCAAACCGATTGAATGAAAAAAAACAGACTGTAGATGCGCTGAATGTATTTCCTGTACCGGATGGAGACACAGGTACAAATATGTCTTTGACAGTTTTGGCGGCTGCAAAAGAAGTGGAAAAACTCAACACACTTTCTATCAGTGAGATGGCAAAAGCAACAGCCAATGGGGCGCTAAGAGGCGCGAGAGGAAATTCTGGTGTGATTACATCACAAATTTTTAGAGGATTTGCAAAAGGTTTGGAGGGCATAGAACAGGCAGGTACAAAAGAATTGGCGCAAGCTTTTCAACAGGCTGCCAAAACAGCATATCATGCTGTGATGAAACCAAAGGAAGGCACTATATTGACAGTGGCAAAGGCTTGTGCAGACAGCGCCAAAAAAGCGGCGGAAATGACAGAGGATATTGATGTTTTTTTTCAAAAAATTATAGAAGATGGCAATGCCGTATTGTTACAAACAAAAGAGATGCTGCCTGTTTTAAAACAAGCCGGAGTGGTTGACGCTGGTGGAAGAGGTTTGCTTTATATTTTAGAAGGAGGATATGAAAGCAGAAACAGTATAGAATCTATTTCATTAGCACAACCTTCTGAAAAAGAAGAGGCGGATTTTTCTGCATTAGTTTCTGTAGAAAATACAAGTATTACATTTGGATATTGTACAGAGTTTTTTATATTGGTAAAAGATGTAAAAGAAAGCGTTGTCCAAAATTTGAAGACATATTTGAGTACAATAGGAGATTCCATTGTTTGTGTCAGCGACGAGCAAATGATAAAAATTCATGTGCATACAGACCATCCAGGATTGGCTCTGGAAAAGGCATTGACCATAGGACAGCTAAGCGGTTTAAAAATTGATAATATGCGTCAACAGCACACAAACCGCATTGATTTTTCTTCAAATGGCAGTTCGCAGGAGAAAAAAGAAGAAAATAAAAAATTTGGTTTTGTGGCAGTTTCCCCAGGAGAAGGTTTGACAGAAATATTTCAAAACTTGGGAGTTGACGAAGTAATACAAGGTGGACAAACCATGAACCCTAGCACTCAAGATATTCTCAATGCTATTGAAAAAGTACCTTCTGATGTTGTATTCATACTGCCAAATAACAAAAATATTATATTAGCTAGCCAACAGGCGACAGAACTGGTAAAAGATAAAACGGTGATTGTGATACCTTCTAAAACAATTCCTCAAGGTATTTCTGCTTTGGTGAATACTGTAGAAGAAAATATAGAACAAATGAAACAATCTATGATAGAAAATATGAAAGATGTAACAACAATCAGTGTCACATATGCTGTAAGAGATACTGTATTTGAAGGCAAAGATATCAAAGAGGGTAATATCATTGGTATGCAAGAAGATACCATTACCACTGTTGCAGAAAGTGTAAAAAAATGCGCAGAAGAATTGCTTGATCAAACAGTAACAGAAGATACAGAGTTGATTAGTATTTATTATGGAGCAGATGTTTCACAGCAGGAGGCGCAAATGATAAAACAATATGCAGAAGAAAAATTTTCTGATTGTGAAATAGAATTGCAAAAAGGCGGACAGCCTTTGTATTACTATATTATTTCCATAGAATAAACAGATGATATAAATTTTATTTGTTTTAAAGGTTGCAATATAAAATTGCGATAGTATGGTTTTGGGCGTTATGTCTTTCATAACGCTTTTTTTATGAGCAAAAAGAACGGGAGTGTGGACAATATGGATTTGCAGTGCCCTATATTAGAACTGCCCAATGTAGGAGAACACAGAGCCAAGAAATTAAATAGTATGGGGATTTTTACAGCAGAGGATTTACTAACTCATTTTCCTAGAGAGTATGATGACAGAAGCCATGTGCGAAAAATAAAAGAATTGGTATTAAATGAAGAAAATACATTTTTGGCTTTTGCAAAGGGACAAGGAGAAAGCGTCAGAATTCGAAATATGACGTTAACCCGTGTAAAGCTGTATGATGAAACAGGCAGTGTATATGGTGTTTGGTATAATCAGTTGTATATGAAAAAGGCTTTTTTAGAAAAAACACAATATCTTTTTACAGGAAAATTGCAAAAAAAATATGGAAAATTGGAAATTGCTTCTCCGGAATATGAAAAAGCAGAAATTGCTATGGGAAAAATTGTACCAATCTATCCTTCTGTGCAAGGGCTTTCTCAAAAAATATTGAGAAAACTAATAGAAGAGGTATTAAAACAAACAAAAAGTCAACTAAAAGAAACCATGCCTTTTTGGATAAGAAAAGAATATTTTCTTTGTGAACGCAATTTTGCCATAGAAAATATACATTTTCCTCAAAGCCAAGAAACGTTTTTTCAAGCAAGAAGACGTCTTGTGTTTGAAGAATTTTTTTTGTTACAACTGGGGTTGCTTTTGATGAAAGAAACACTGCAAGAAGGCAAAGAAGGCATTCTATTAAAAAAAGAAGAAGCTGTTGAGGAGTTTTTGAAAAAGTTCCCCTTTGCTATGACAAATGCGCAAAAAAAAGTGCTTTTAGAAATGAAAGAAGATATGAGGCAGCCAAAGGTGATGAATCGACTGGTGCAAGGCGATGTGGGAAGCGGCAAAACAGCTGTGGCTATGGCGGCGGCTTATTGGACAATACAAAATGGTTATCAGGCGGCATTGATGGTTCCGACGGAGGTGCTGGCAGAACAGCATTATACCTCTTTTTGTCAGATGTTTGAGCCTTTGGGAATAAAAACAGTACTGCTTTCGGGGTCTTTGACGGCAAAGCAAAAAAGAATTGTATTAGAACAGATTGCCTCAGGAGAAGCCCAAATGATACTGGGAACTCATGCTGTGATACAAAAAGATGTTATATTTTCAAAACTGGCTCTTGTCATTACAGATGAGCAGCATCGTTTTGGAGTAAGACAGAGAGGCGCTCTTTTTGAAAAGGGAAAAAATCCTCATGTACTTGTTATGACAGCAACGCCTATTCCCAGAACATTGGCATTGATATTATATGGAGATTTGGACATTTCCATCATTGATGAACTGCCTCCGGGCAGACAGAAAATTGATACCATTGCCGTAACGCCTTCTTATAGGCAAAGGATATATCATTTTATTAAAAAACAGGCAGATAGCGGACTGCAGTCCTATATTATTTGTCCTATGATAGAAGAAAATGAAAAATTGCAGTTACAGGCAGTGCTTTCTTATACAGAAGCATTGCAGAAAAATATGGCAGGATATCAAGTAGCCTGTGTTCATGGAAAGATGAAGGCAAAACAAAAACAAGAAATTATGGAAGCGTTTGCAAAAGGGCAAATACAGGTACTGGTGTCTACAACCGTTATTGAAGTAGGCATCAATGTGCCAAATGCGGTAGTGATGTTAATTGAAAATGCAGAGCGTTTTGGATTGGCACAGCTGCACCAATTAAGAGGGAGAGTTGGTCGTGGCAGTGAAAAGTCTTATTGTATTTTAATTAGCGAAGCCAAAAGCAAAGTGGCACAGCAAAGAATGAAAGCCATGGAAAAATCTTCTGATGGTTTTGTAATTTCTGAAATGGATTTAAAATTAAGAGGTCCGGGAGAATTTTTTGGAACAAAACAGCATGGGTTGCCGGAATTAAAAATTGGAAATTTGTATAAAGATATCAAAATATTAAAAGAAGCACAAAAAGCCGCAGAAACCCTCATAAAAAAAGATAGATATTTAACATTGCCTATCCATCAAAGTTTAAAAGAACAGGTTGTGGCACTATGGCACCAGCAGCAGCTTTCTATTTAAAACCATTCGTTTTTCTTACAATTTTTTTGCTGTAAAAGATTTTTTATTGTTTTTTTAGATATTCTTTGTTATACTCTAAAGATGTAGAAAAGGCGAAGCCATATCGCTCATTTGTTTAAAAGAGTAGTATTTTGTAAAAAAGGTGTGACAAACTATGCGTGTCATTGCAGGAAAAGCAAAGGGACATAAATTGAAAACAATAGAAGGATTTGTGACAAGACCCACTACAGACCGTATCAAAGAAACATTGTTTAATATTATATCATTTGACTTAATGCAATGTGATTTTCTTGACTTATTTGCCGGCAGCGGCGCCATTGGTATTGAGGCGTTGAGTCGTGGAGCAAAACAGTGTGTCTTTGTAGAAAAACAAAAAGAGGCTTGCCATGTGATTGTAGAAAATTTGGAGCATACAAAATTACAACAAAATGCTGTTTTATTACAAAAAGATGTGTCGGAAGCCATTTCTCTTTTGCATAAAGAATCTAAAACATTTGATATTATATTTTTAGATCCGCCTTATAAAATGGATTGGGCAGAGAATGTGTGTAGAGAAATTGTAAAAGCAAACCTGCTGAAAAAAAATGGTTATATCATATGGGAAAGAAGTGCAAAAAGAGATGTTCAGACAATAGAAGGACTTAAAACCATCAAAGAAAAAAACTATAAAACGACAGTAATAACCTTTCTGGCGTTGGAGGAAAATATATTATGTTAAAGGGAATTTATGCAGGGAGTTTTGACCCTGTCACATTGGGGCATCTGGATATTATTAAAAGAGCTTCCGGTATTGTAGATCAGCTTGTGGTGGCTGTTTTGGAAAATCCCAATAAAAGACCATTATTTACAACAGAAGAAAGAAAAAAACATTTGCAATTAGTGACAAAAGAAATTGAGAATGTTGAAATTGCGTCCTTTCAAGGACTTTTAGTAGAATTTGCAAAGGAGATTGGCGCAACGGTTGCCATAAGAGGTTTGCGTAATAGTGCTGATTTTGCATCAGAATTTCAAATGCATTTAATCAATCGAAAATTATATGGAGCAATCGAAACTATTTTTTTGGCGGCAGATGAACAGCATTTGGCATTAAGCTCTACCAATGTAAAAGAAGTTGCTGTTTTTGGCGGTAACATTGATTTTATGGTGCCATGTGAAATTAAAACGTTTGTAGCAGAAAAATATAAAAAGTGAGGGAATGCAATATGGATACAGTTATAGATTTGCTGAACGAATTGGAAGAAGTATTGGATAATAGCCGTGCAGTGCCCTTTAGTAATAGAGTATCTGTTGATAAAGAAGAATTGTATGAAATTATTACAGAAATTCGTATGAAACTTCCTAATGAGTTGAAACAATCAAAATGGGTTATTGAAGAGAGAAACAAAATATTGATTGATGCACAAAAAGAAGCGGACGAAATTGTTAAAAACGCTGAAGAACGTGTCAAACGTATGGTAGATGAAAATGAAGTAACCAAACTGGCTCACGAGCAAGCGGCAGAGATTGTAGATTCTGCAAAGAAAACATCAAAAGCCATGCGCATTGGCGCTATGGAGTATGCAGAAGAAGTATTGGGCACAGCTCAGGATAGGCTTCGTGAATTGAAAAATGTTGTATACAATGAAAGTATCAAAACAGACGAATATTTTGGAGAAACATTAAGTGTTTTGTCTGAAAATATACAAGAGTTACGCTTGGGCAGATAATAATTATTCTTTATGTAAAAAGACCATACAAAGTAATGCAAATGACAAAAAAAGAGTACACAAAAAACAAAATAAATCAGCAGAAAAAGCAGTTTTTGTAGGAAAAAAGCCGGCAGAAACTGCTTTTTGTAATTTACCTTCTAAAAAAGGATAACAAAAAAAGCAAATTGTGGCAGAAAAAAGGCTGTTGATACATTTTGAAAATATGTATTTTGATGTAGAAATAGATATAGGAGCAAGTATGCCTAATGTTTGAGCTAGTATAGAAAGCCCTCCAAAAGAAAGTATAGCAGTGATACAAGTTACTTGAATATGGGTTGATTCTTGCGACTGACTTAAAAGGGAGGCTCCATTTGTCATTTCTAAAAATCCTCCTAGTATGCCTTCTATGGCGGTGGAAGAAAATGGAAATAAAATAGAAAGACAATGTGTCAAAAAAGAAAATATGCCTGTTTGATTAAATGCTTCTATAATAACGCCAAATAGTATCACAAATCCCCCGATTTGCAGTACTGTTTCCATAGCGTCGGCTACAGAAGAGCCTAATATTTTTCCAATAGGTTCTGTGGTAGAACAAGAAGAGGCACAATGGGCAGAAATGGTATTTTTTTCCTTTGTATAGAAAAAACGAAATACAATTCCTGTCAAAATAGCGCCTAAAAAAATAGAAAAAAGCATAATATAGCCCAATACGGGATTTTTTAAAAATGCTGTGCCGGCAGTACCAATTACAAAAAGAGGACCTGGATTATTGCAAAAAGCTAAAATACGCTGTGCTTCTTTTTTAGAAAGAAGATTTTGTTGACAAAGTGTGACGGTAATTTTTGCACCTGAAGGATATCCTGAAACGATGCCAAGCAATAAAGGAAAAGCACAAACACCAGAAAGCCCAAAAATAGGCTGCATAATAGGCTGTAAAATGCGACCCAATTTTTGTGCAATTCCCAGACGAATGAGAATGCCTGTGGCTGTTAAAAATGGAAAAAGAGAAGGCAATACAAGACGAAACCATAAATCTACGCTTTCAATGGCTTTTTGTAATAGAGGCTGTGGAAAGCAAAGCAAACAAAAAAGTAAAAAAAGTGTACAGATTGTAAAAAAAACATAAGATGGTTTCATGTTGGGTAACTCCTTTAGAACAAAAGAAATAACTTGCTTTTTTAGTTTATGCCTCTTGAAAACAAATCATAACCATAGAAGTTGTAAAATCTTGATAGATATGAGAATATGTTTTATTAGGCATTGCCATATAATAGATATCCGTAGCTTTTGTATCAAAGTTCAACATACGTTTTGCTCGAGCATCTAAAATGGTGTCTGCATTTTTTAGATTTGTTAAAATTGGAATAGAAGCATATTTTTTGCATAAACCAAGTATAGATTGACTTTCTTTGCGAAAGCCTAATATACGAATGTAAGGAATATATCCTGTATGATTGAAAAAAAGCACGTCGTCTTTTTGTATATTAAGAAGTATGTGCAACAAAATTCTTTGTATTTTTGTATAAGAATATCGTTTTGTTTTTACAAAAGAAAGAATATCTGTTATTTCGTAATATTTGTTTAATGCTTTAAAAATTCGATTTTCTAATCCTTCTGTTACCTCAAATATGTTAGCAATTTCATCAGCAGATTTTGTGCGAATACTATAATGAAAAGCTTGTGTAAAATCTTTTAAAAAGATAGGTGCAATACCTTTTTCAAGGGCGTCTAAAAATAAGCTGTGACAATTTTTTGGAATATGATGGATATAATTTTTATTTTTTTCCAGTAAAGCATTACGTATGGCGGAGGCAGAAGCCATAGTAGAAGAAGAAATATCTGTACTGTGATAATCCGCCCCTTTTCTGCAAATGGTATGAGGTAATATGGTGCTATTTAATTTTTTTAATGCTTTGATATATTCTATGGCAAGGATGTTATTGGGGTGAGAAAGTATGTTCTGACTTTCCGGAAAAATTTTTGCAAGAGCAGTACAGCGAGCGGAGGCATAAGAAACACCCTTTTCCAGCTCTGTTTTTAAAGCGGAGCAAAAACAAGGAGGCTCTTGTAAAAGAAGAGAGGCAATACGTTCTAAAGGTTCTATGGAACCAATTTCAGAACCAAAACAAATATCCGTTACAATACCCATATCATCAAAAAGCTTTACTGCGCTGTGGGCAAAATATTCTGCGCTGGCTGTGGCGTACAGTACAGGAAGTTCCACTACGATATCAGCACCATTTAAAAGAGCCATGTGACTTCTTGTCCATTTGTCTAAAAGAGCCGGTTCTCCTCTTTGTACAAAATTACCACTCATGACCACTATGACGGCGTCCGCTTTTGTCAATTCTTTTGCCTTTTGTATTTGATAAGCATGCCCTTTGTGAAAGGGATTATATTCTGCAACAATACCAAGTATTTTCATAGTACACATCCTTTAAAAATTTATGAACAAAAAAATATAAAATATAAAATAAGTATAACAGATATTAAACTATTAATTTAATGATAAAAAAATAAAATATAATTTCAAATTATAAAATAAAAAAGAATAAGCCCATAAAATAGAAATTTGTTTTTTTATGTGATATAACACTTGAAAAATCAATAAAACATTTTTTTTAATAAAATAATTTATTAATATGACAAAACAAAATATGTTTGAAAAGAGAAAAGCTAAAAATATAAAAGAAATGTTTCAAAAAAATATCGCAGACTATCAAAATAGTTGTTTTATTGTCGGAAGGATTTGAGAAATGAAAAGTTACTCAAATACAATTTGTAGGAGGATTGATTTCCACCAAAGAAAAGCCTGTATTTCAATAACATGGCAGGCAAAATTTGTAAGAAGAAATAGAGGGTTATTATTAAGAAATTCTAAAATCTCCAATAGTTTTTTTAGATACGCTGAAATATTTTTTTAAAAAATATCCTTTTCACTAGTAAAAATATAACAAATTTGTTACAATTTATTAAAATTTACTATGGTATTCTTTTCAATTTCGATATATACTTAAAGTATTATGAAATTGTTAAGTAATATTTTATTTTTAGGGAAGACTTTAGTCAAGAGGATGGATAGCTTGAATACAAAAAATATAGATTTCGATTTTTTACAAGATATTTTTTTGGAAGAGACATGGAAAAATATAGATAAAATAGATGCTTTTTTGGATAGTAAATATCCAAGTCATGGAGAGGTTGTCATTGACAAAGAGGAAGGCAACAAAATATTTCGTATTCTCCATAGCGTAAAAGGTTCTGCTTTTATGATGGGGCATCAGACTATTGCAGAAATGGTACATGGAGCAGAAGACTTATTTTCTTATTTACAAGAAGAGGATCACATTGAACAAGAGGATTTGCAAACCATATTGCGTTTGACAAAGATTGTATCCAGTTGTGTAAAAAGAGAACTTAAACGTATGGAAACAGGCGATGAGGTAACGGATTTTGGTTGGGCAATTGTAAAAAGGATTAAAAACTTTTTAGAACATGTTGAAGGCGATGAAATGGATCCCTGTGCGGAAACCATGCAATATACCAGAAAGGGAAGAAAAATGATTCCTTTTGAAAATTTTGAAAGTTTACTGCAAAAAGCAGAACGTCTTGTGACGGTTATGGGAAGAGAGCTGGGAAAAAAGGTTCAAATTCAAATGATTGGAACAGAAACAGAGGTGCCTAAAGATATTTATGAAAAAGTTTCTATGGCTGTGATGCAAATGGTAAAAAACAGTATGGACCATGGCATTGAGCAAAAACAGGAAAGAGAAGCATTGGGTAAAAGTCCTATAGGCAGAATTCGTATTGAAATCAAAAGAGCATCTCAAAAGGTATTTGTAGCATTTTATGATGATGGCAAAGGACTAAATAGAGAAGAAATTCTTTCTATTGCAGAAAAAAAAGGCGTTTTGAAAAAAGAAAAACAAGACTATACAGACCAAGAAGCGTATCGTTTTTTGTTAAAACCCGGATTTACAACAAAAAGTAAAATCAGCTTATTTTCAGGACGAGGAGTGGGCTTAGACGTAGTAAATGCAGGAGTAGGGGCATTGGGAGGAAAAATTGATATTGAAAGCAGAGAACATATGGGTACGACTTTTTTGATGGAATTTCCTTTGGTTTGAATCAAAATATCATAAAAGTAGCAGAAAATTTTGTAAATAAGTATTGTATACAAGAAATAGATTGTTTATAATAAGTAAGTGCAGTGCAAATGTGTGAATTGTTACTGGATATGTACCCAACAAAAAGTAAAATAAAGATAGCAAAAAAATTATTTTATACTAGTTGGATAACAAAATAACTATTTTTTTAATGGAGCAGGAGGTTTTAGTTGTGGATTTTTTAACAAAACTCAAAGAAAGAGCAAAAAGCAATAAAAAGGTCATTGTTTTGCCGGAATCTTACGAAATCAGAAATTTGAAAGCGGCAGATACGGCATTAAAAGAAGGATTGGCTGATATTGTGCTCATTGGCAAAAAAGACAAAATTTTAGAAGCGGCGCAAGGTTGCGATTTGTCCAAAGCAACGTTTATTGACCCTGAAAATTATGAAAGAATGGACGAAATTGTAAACACATTAGTAGAAATTAGAAAAAGTAAGGGCATTACAGTAGATGATGCTAAAAAAATGTTGGAAGACCCTCTGTTCTTAGGCGTTATGCTTGTAAAATTGGACATTGCAGACGGTATGGTATCCGGCGCAATCCATGCTACGGCAAGCGTATTGCGTCCTGCATTGCAAATTTTAAAAACAGATGCAAGCGCAGATCTTGTTTCAGCATTTTTTATAATGGATTGTCCTGATAAAACATATGGTGAAGACGGCGTATTTTTATTTGCAGATTGCGCATTGAATCAAAATCCTACTTCTGTTGAACTAGCGGGAATTGCTGCAAGTTCTGCAAAATCTTTTGAAGCTTTTGTTGGCGGAGAAGCAAAAATTGCTATGCTTTCTCATTCCTCAAAGGGCAGTGCAAAACATGCTGACGTAGACAAAGTAGTAGAAGCAGTTCGTATTGCAAAAGAGAAATATCCTGATTTGAAAGTAGATGGCGAATTACAGTTAGACGCAGCTATTGTACCTGAAATCGGTTCTCAAAAGGCACCTGACAGTACTGTGGCAGGCAAAGCAAATGTGCTGATATTCCCAGACTTAGACGCAGGAAATATTGGCTACAAATTGGTACAAAGATTGGCAAAAGCAGAAGCCTATGGTCCAGTATTGCAAGGTATTGCAAAACCTGTAAATGATCTTTCAAGAGGCTGCTCTGCAGAAGATATTGTTGGCGTCATTGCCATTACAGCAATTCAGGCGCAAATGCAAAAATAATACTAAAAAAGTGATGAATAGGATAATGTATTTGTATTGAAGGAGAGAAAAAAATGAAAATTCTTGTTTTAAACTGCGGCAGTTCTTCCTTAAAGTATCAGTTGATTGACAGTGATACAGAAAATGTTTTGGCAAAGGGACTTTGTGAAAGAATCGGTATAGAAGGTTCTAAATTAAAACATCAGCCGGCAGGCAAAGATGACGTTGTATCTAATGAATATATGGAAGACCATACAGTTGCAGTACAAATGGTGATAGATGCGCTTTTAGACAGTAATCATGGGGTTGTATCCAGCGCAAAAGAAATCAATGCTGTAGGACATAGAGTGGTGCATGGAGGAGAATATTTTGCAAATTCTGTTGTGATTACTCCAGAAGTAAAAGAAGCAATACAAAAATGCGCTGAACTGGCTCCTTTGCACAATCCTGCAAACCTAATTGGTATTGATGCTTGCGAAAAGATTATGCCGGGCGTGCCTCAGGTAGCTGTGTTTGATACAGCTTTTCATCAAACAATGCCTGAAAGAGCATATTTGTATGCAATTCCATATGAATATTATGAAAAATATAAAATCAGAAGATATGGTTTCCATGGTACAAGCCATAGATTTGTTTCCGAAGAAGCAGCAAAAATGATTAACAGACCTTTGGAAGAATCAAAAATTATTACTTGCCACTTAGGAAACGGAGGCAGTATTTGTGCTGTAAGAAACGGTAAATCTATTGACACATCTATGGGCTTTACACCATTGGAAGGATTGGCAATGGGTACGCGTTCCGGTGACGTAGATGCAGCAGTAATCACATATTTGATGGAAAAAGAAAACCTGACTCCGGCAGAAATGGATACTATTTTGAACAAAAAATCCGGTGTTCTTGGTATTTCAGGCGTTTCCAGTGACTTTAGAGATATTGAAGGAGCAAAAGATGAAGGAAATGTTAGAGCAGAGGCAGCCCTTGACATTTTTGCATATCGTGTAGCAAAATATATTGGCGAATATGCAGCGGCTATGAATGGTGTAGACGCTATTGTATTTACAGCAGGATTGGGTGAAAACTCCGGTTCCACCAGAAGAGTTATTTGTGACTATTTGACATTTTTGGGAATTCATATTGACTCTTACAACAACAGCTTGAGAGGAAAAGCCATTGAAATCTCCGCGCCGGACTCCCGTATTAGAGTACTTGTAATACCGACTAATGAAGAACTTGTGATTGCAAGAGATACAAAAGAGTTGCTTGACAAATAATACGCCTTTCTGTATAATACTTTAGGTACGACTATGGGGTGATGAAAGTGATACTACCTATTTCTCAGATTGTAGGGAAAACAGGCGAAAGCATGGAATTTTCCCTTTCTGAACAAATAGAAAATACTGCGGGTTATCCCGATGTTGTGTGTTTTTCAGAGCCTGTGAAAATAGAGGGCGTTTTAAAAAATACAGGAAAAGAAATGCTATTAAACGCTATGTGCTGCACAGAAGCGGAAGTTTTATGCAGCCGCTGTTTGGCGTCTGTTAAAATGCCAATCAGTTTTCAAATAGAGGAAACTTTTTATCCAGCAGGCTATACAGAGCAGAAAAGAGAAAAAGAGGCGGAAACTTTTTCAGACGACCAAATTGATATGTCCAATATAATAGAGCGCGGCATATTGGCCGGCTTGCCAATGAAGGTTGTTTGCACAGAACAATGCAAGGGATTGTGTTCAAAATGTGGTAAAAATCTCAATGAAGGTCCATGTAACTGTGACCATACGGAATTTGACCCTAGATTGGAAAGTTTGCGTAGTCTTTTTGATATCGATGAGGAGGTGTAGAAATGGCTGTACCAAAGGGACGTGTGTCTAAATCAAAAAGAGATAAAAGAAAAGCTCAGACATGGAAAATTGCAACCCCTAACTTAGTAAAATGCAGTAAATGTGGTGAATTGATGGTGTCTCACCGTGCTTGCAAGGCTTGTGGTTCATACAACAAAAAAGTTGTGATTAATGTAGACTAATTAAAGGAAGAAAGGACAGCAGAAATTTTGCTGTCTTTTCTGTTATATAAAAAGATTTTTTGTAAAAAATAAATACAAAGGGGGGAATTTCTTGGAAAAAAAAATAAAAATTGCAGTGGACGCCATGGGCGGAGATCATGCGCCGGAAGAGATTGTAAAAGGAGCAATAGAAGCAGTCAAAGAAATGAATGCGCATGTAATATTGGTTGGACAACAACAAGCCATTGAAGAAGAATTGAAAAAATACAGCTATGACAATACTAAATTGGAAATTGTACCTGCAACAGAAATTATATCTACTGATGAAGTGCCTACGGTGGCGATTAGAAAAAAGAAGGATTCTTCTATGGTGGTAGGATTAAATTTAGTAAAAGAAAAAAAAGCCGATGCATTTGTTTCTGCCGGCAGTACAGGAGCATTGCTGACAGGAGCATTATTTAGTGTAGGACGTATCAAAGGAGTGGAGCGACCTGTATTAGGCACTTGTCTGCCTGATAAACATGGCTTTACGTTTTTGATGGACAGCGGAGCCAATGTGGACTGTAAGGCAAAATATTTGGAGCAGTTTGCAAAAATGGGTTCTGTATACATTGAAAATATGTATGATGTCAAAAATCCAAAGGTTGCGCTTGTCAATATTGGGGCAGAAAAGGAAAAGGGCAATGCCCTTACAAAAGAAGCCTATGAGTTACTGGAGCAAACAGATTTAAATTTTGTGGGAAATATTGAGCCAAGAGATATTCCGTTTGGAAAAGCCGATGTTGTAGTATGTGACGGGTTTGTGGGTAATACTATATTAAAATTGGCAGAAGGACTCAGTATGGCGCTTTTGGGCGTGATTAAAGAAGAAATCACAGTAGGACATTATAAACTGGCAGCGGCAGCATTAAAAAAGCCTTTTGGTCATATCAAAAAGCGTTTTGATGCAGATGAAGTGGGAGGAGCGCCTTTTTTGGGTCTGCAATCTCTTGTGGTAAAAGCTCATGGCAGTTCTAAAGCAAAAGCGGTTAAAAATGCCATTAAACAATGTATTTTATTTACAGAAGCCGATATTGTTTCTAAAATTGGGGATAAACTATAGAAAAAACTTGTTTTATAAACTTCTGACATTAAAAAAGTTTACAAAAAGATTTTTCATTTTTAGTTATGTATAAGAGATTGTTTTGTTTATAAAAATATATTGTAGGTGTGGTAGCGTAAATTCAGTAGTAAATCAATCAAACTAAAAAGTGTGTGGATTTTAGAACACACTAAAATTGAAAATTGTTGAATCAAAAAACAAGATTATTTTAAAAATAGTGGAATATAAAATGATAAATAATATTTAGTGGATAGCGTTTTTTGGTTTGATGTTTTATTTTATCTCAGCAATAAAAGAGAAGTATTAAAATGGTGAAAACAATATAAGTATGGTTTTATAGCTAAGATTATCTGTTAGTGATGATTATGGCTTGTATGTGATATAAATTTTGAAGTGCTTTTGGCAGGTTACAATGGCTACTGATTAGAAATATATGGTGTATCAAAAAGAGGAAATATGTACTTTGAAAATAAAATCATAAAAAGTTTTTATTTTATATCAAATTTATGCTGACAAAATGATTGTTTTGGAGTATATTATAGAAAATAGTATCATACACAGTAAAAGAATGGTTCTTTTTTATGTGTATTGGTATCAAAAAAGTATAGTTTAAAAAAGATATATTTTAAGCTAAAAATAGTTTTCTATCATTTGGGAGGTAATTATTATGGAAGAATCCACAGTAATGGAAATCATTGGAGAACAACTTGGCATTTCTGCATCAGAATTGGATGAGGATACTGTCTTTGCAGACTTGGGAGCAGATTCTCTGGATTTATTCCAAATCATTTCTGCATTAGAAGAAGCCTTTGAAATTGAATTTGACAATGAAGAAGCAGAGAATCTAAAAACAGTAGGCGATGCAATCGAATACATTAAAGCGGCAGTGGAGAAATAATATGAATATACAACATTTGGAAGCTTTTGAAAAAAAGATTGGATACACATTTGCAAACAAAGATATACTACTTTTAGCGTTGACCCATAGTTCTTTTGCAAATGAAACGAAAAAAGGGAATCATGAAAACAATGAACGTTTAGAATTTTTGGGAGATGCTGTGCTGGATATGGTGGTAAGTGAACATATGTACCGTATTTTTCCACAGATGCCGGAAGGGGAACTGACAAAGCTGCGTGCTGGCGTTGTTTGTGAAGGTTCTTTGGCAAAACTGGCAAGGCAGATGGATTTTGGTCAATATCTTCTTTTGGGAAAGGGAGAAGAAAGTACCGGCGGAAGAAACAGAGATTCTATATTGGCCGATGCTTTTGAGGCTGTTATTGGCGCTGTTTGCATTGATGGAGGTATAGAGGCTGCTGTAAAATATGTTTTGAATTTTATGAAAGAGGAAATACAACAGACAAAGAACAGTTTTCGCAATATGGATTGTAAGACACGTTTGCAGGAAGTGATACAAAAAGACAGCAAATATCCTGTAAAATATGTAATTGTAGGAGAAACAGGTCCTGATCATAGTAAATTGTTTGTGGCAGAAGTACATCATATAGGAAAAATATTGGGAAAAGGTTCCGGAAAAAGTAAAAAAGAAGCAGAACAGTCTGCTGCTCAAGACGCACTGAAAAAAATGGGGAATAATATCTAAATATGGTATATTTGAAGAAGGATAGGATAAAGGGATACGATTTCTTTATCCTTTTTAAATAAGAAAATTTATATTTTAATTGTCAAAAAGCTTTTTCAAATTTAAAAAAGAATTTGACTATTAATATTGCTATATGAACTGATAAAATTAAAAAAGAGAGAAAATATTTTGTAGATAAGCTATATTTTTCTACAAATGTAACACACCAAAAAAGGCTTGAGAAACGAAGTGTTTCTCAAACAAAATCTCCAGTGGAAATTTACTTCCGACGAGGAAAATGGCAACTTCCAAGGCATTTATGCTGATGGAACAAACGGTTTATATTTGTGTTTATTCTTCAAAAATTTCAATGAAATGAGTCTTTGACGAAAGGTTGTCGGCGCTCTTAAGAGAGAAAACATTCTCTCTTTTTTATTATGACATTTGTATTAAAAACTGCAAAGTAATCTTTAACAACCAACGGCTCTGTAGGTGGAAAGCTTAAGCAAAAGCATATTCCTTGATATAAAATAAAGATTAACGATTACAAAGAAAGGACGATGCTCTATAGATGACTTATCACATACAAAATGGATGTGCAAGCATACTATTATTTTTACTCCAAAGTATAAAAGGAAAAGCGTTTATTCTCAATTAAGTGAACATATCCAAAAGAGAATAAGAGATTTATGCAAATACAAATTATACAAGGAAATAGGATTCTGTGGATGTTCTGGTAGAGATATCGCCAAAAATGAGCGTATCATGGTTTATGGGATAAAAGTGCAATGATAATATTAACTGAACATGAAAATTTGAAATATAAATTTGGAAATAGAACTTTCTCAGTAACAGGATATTATGTGGGTGTGGTTGAACGAAATGTAGCAACAATTCAAAAATACATAAGAGAACAAGACCAAAGCAAATATAAGATAAACACAAAAGAATAGAAAAACTCTTTTGAGGGCAGCAGATTATTATACCATTGGAGATTGAACGAGGTAAAAGCCAGCGTCATTGATATGCCGGCTATTTTATATGTTCTTATAGGTCTAGAGCCAGCCGCGTCTTTTAGGCGTGGTTATGATTTTAATATTGTATTTTAATATCCGCAATGGAATATAATACAGCTTTTCCACTTAGAATGACTCTATCTCCGTTTCGTTTGCAGTATAACATGCCGCCTCTGTCTGAACATTGATATGCCACAATTGTATCCTTTTGCAATTTATCTGACCAATATGGAACAATATGACAGTGTCCCGAACCACAAACAGGGTCTTCATAAACATTTAATTTTGGTGCAAAACTACGAGATATGCAATCGGTTGTTGTTGCTTTAGCTGTTACTTGTAACAATAATCCATCCAGTTGTTTTAATTTTTCCATATCTGGTTTCAGAGATTTAATAACAAATTCATTTTCAAATATACAAAGCAAATCTCGTCCCATATAGGCTTCTATAGGAGTGGCTCCGATTGCGTCAATCATTTTGTGTGTAATTGGCACAGGAGTTAATTGATATGCCGGAAAGTCCATTTCGTATAAATCATCATTTTTTGTAACTGTTAAATCACCGCTTAACGTTTCAAAAACAATTTTTTTTAATCCTTTTTCGATTTCATTCATAATAACGAATGCACAAGCTAATGTTGCATGACCTACAAGGTCAATTTCATCGGCAGGCGTAAACCATCTTAGCTTATAGTTTTGATTTTCTTTTACAACAAATGCTGTTTCAGACAGATTGTTTTCCCTTGCAATGTTTTTCATCATATCGTCGGATAACCATTTATCTAAAATGCAGATAGCAGCGGGATTGCCGCAAAAAAGTTTATCTGTAAAAGCGTCGACAATATATTGTTTCATATATATCCCCTCCATAGATTGATTTATTATTTTATTATAATCA
>DVLQ01000113.1 GCA_018715395.1 Candidatus Coprocola pullicola
GTCCTATTGCCACTAAATCTTTCATGGCTTTTTCCACATGAGCGTTTTGATTTCCGTTTGCTTTCCAATCGTCCAGATTACTGTAATTATTGTGTACCACTGCCCAAACCGCCATTTTAGTGGCATAATAGGCTTCATACTCTGTATTTACACCCAATTCCTGTGGTGATTTATAAGGATAGCCGTTTGTAATGACGCCCCATACAGCAGGGTCGGTGTCCAGTTGGTCAACATCAACATCATACGTTTTTGCTGATAAGTCTTCTACGCCTGGACGATTTGGATTGGCACAATAGGCTGGATATTCTTTTCCATCTTCTGCCTTATATACAATTACCGCCGGAGCAAAGTTATTGCTGTCTATGACGCCTTTCCATGTTAACAACTGTGCTCCCTTATCTTGTTTTACATACAAATTGACTTTATTTAAGGCATCTTCCAAAGATGAGCCAGCAAAAGCCTGTATTCCTGTTAATAAAACTACTAACAAAGTCATAAATACGGACAGTAACTTTTTTATCAATCTCATATTTTTCACTCCTTTTTAAAATTAAAAAGAGACTTTGAAAATTCAAAATCTCTTTTAATAACATTTATTTTTTTAAAGTTTGTCTTTTCACTTTTTTCTGCTTTGTCATGTACCTATCTTTTTTGCAATTTCATAAATAACAGATACCGTTACACTGTTTCCCGCCTGTTTGTAAAGCTGCGTATCAGAGTTGACTGATTTTGCTCTGTCAAAATATTCGTCTGGGAAACTTTGCAGACGAAAACATTCTTTTGGTGTTAATTTTCTAATTCTTTTTTCTCCTTCTTTTTCTACTAATATTTTTACTTCCTTTCCTCCTCCGCCTTTACAAATTAATGTGGGACTTATGCCTTCTGTGCTGAATATTCTTCCGCTGGGCGGATTTTTCCACTTTTTTCTTGGCGGAGTGATATTGCCTATTTGCTTGATTCTGGCAGATTTATTTTTTGCTGGGACAGGAAATATTTTTCTTCCACTGTTTTCTCTAATATGTCCGATAATATAGAGCCTTTCTCTGTGCTGTGGCACTTCAAAGCAGGCACTATCCAGCACTTGCCATTGTGTGTCATACCCAGCTTTATCCAATGCAATGAGTATCCTTGCAAAATCAAATCCTTTTGCGATTGATAGCAGATTTCTAACATTTTCAATGAACAACCATTCAGGTCTATTCTTTTTTTCTGTTTCTTCAAGAAGTCTGATAACTTCAAAGAAAAGTCTTGATTGTTCTCCTTCCAATCCTTGGCGTTTTCCTGCAATACTGATGTTTGTGCAGGGAAAGCCAAAACACCAGCAGTCTGCTTGTGGCATTTCTTCTCCTTTGACTTTTGTGATGTCTGCGGCATACCATTCACCTCCTTTCACATTATGCATTTCTTTGTAGCTTTTCTCTGCGAACTTATCTATTTCACAGTGTCCCACACAGATATGTCCTGCCATTTCCATACCTAACCGAAAACCGCCAATTCCTGAAAATAAATCTATAAATGTCAGCAATTTGCACTCCCTCTTTCTGTTTCAAATAATAAAAAAGGCTTTTTATCAAAGCCTTTTTACCAAATTTTTTATTCTGTTGGAACAATATATCCTATGAGTTTAAGCCCATAAGGATTTTTAAAATCCTCAAAACTGCTTATCTTTACAGTTCCGTCATATCCTGCATTAAATTCATCTTTTTTTAAATCTCCTGCACCATTGGCGTCAGTGTAGTAAACATTAACTGGATTTCCATTTTTATCTCTTTCCACATATTCTACAAAACTGACGTGTCCAGCCCAGCTTTTAAATCCCTCTGTTGGTTCATATACCGCTATGGATTGCTCCGGCACGTCACTTAAATCTGTAATCGCTTTTACTTTATTGCTTCTAAATATATTCGTTATCCAATTTTTGGCATCACCAAAATTAGGAAGTTCAATACCATAAATTTCTCTGAATCTTCCAGCAGCATACCATGTGCATTGTCCTGAAAGTCCTGATTGATACGCCTTCATAAATCTGCTTGCTCCGACTGCGTCTGGCGGTGCGTTTTCATTGAGAATATATGCTAATGTTGTTCCAACTTCTGGTGCCTCTGTAAGAGGAGGTATTCTTTCAAAATTTGTATTCTCTGTTTCTTTTTTCATAAAGTCGGGTGTTTTTGCTGGGTCAAATATCAGTGTAATGACTTTATTTCCGTTTTCATCATAAGTGACTACTTTTTCAACTTCTTCCCCTGCATAAATGTGATTTGCAAATGTGGGTACTGTAATCATAATACTAAATGTTATTGCTGCCAGCGGCATCAAAGATTTTTTCATGCTCTGTCAACTCCTTTCCTGTTCTCCGTTTTATTACTTGATTCTATTATAAACGCAAGTCACAAAATATGCAAAAAACAGAACAATTATTTTTCAACAGCTTGAACACACCAACGCTTGGAAGGCTGGTCGTTTACACAAGTAATCAGTGTAATACGGTTATCGCTTGTACGCTGAAGATGTGAAAAGTCTGTTTCTTCAATTTTCATTACAGATACAACTTGATAAATTCTTGTACCCAGCTTTGTACTATATTCTATTTCATCTCCTTTTTCGAGGGTGTGTATTTTTCCAAAATGATTTGTAACACCTCTGTTGTGACCGCAGATTCCCACATTGCCCTCCCAACAAGATGTGGATTTAAAATGTCCAGCTCCCTTTGCTAGGCTTTCAAGGCTTTCCGTTTCGTATACTTTTACAGATAAATCAATAGAAGGTATTTTCAGCCTGCCTATGCTGTTATCTGAGTAGTATAAATCATCAGGCAGTGTAAACTTATTTTCATTTGAATAACTAATGTTTATATCTGCTTTTGGTGGTGTTGTTATTTCTGATGAAGCGTCAGGAGAGGACACATAGCTTATATTCTGATTGGCTGTAACTGCTGTTCCGCCGCTTGTTACATAACTTCCTGAGCCGATATTCATAGGGGCAACGCCTGAAATATTTGGCGTTAAAAGCTCTCCTGTTCCTTTTGTATCTGCTGAATAAGAACCAAAAGCAGGTGGAGCAAAAGCGCTGTCCTTGCTTCTGTTAATATTGCCCGTTTCTGTTGTTTCAATGACTTCAATCGGTGCAACCGATGTAGCTTTTCCAAAATTTCCAGAAGGGGGATTGCTGTAATCATAGTTTAAATTAAAGTCAAGGGCGTAAATCGGGGTAGATGTCATCATCATTATCAGATACATCATTGTTGTCAACATCAGTATCCTTTTCGATTTCTTCCATATTTTCATTGTTTTTCACTCCCTTTCTCTTTTTTATAAGCAGACATATAACAGCACTTGTTATTCCGATTACGCCTAAAACAGGAAATACAGAGGCAAAAATCAGTGTATTGTCATTTTTGGAAGGTGCAGGCACATTTTGTATTTTATTTCCACTGAAAATTGCAGTATAGCATATCTTATCTAAGTTTGTTTTTGACACTGTGCCTTTATATTCTGCTGATACGGTATAGCCTTTGTTATAGCTTCTTGTGGCTGTGCCTGAGTATGTGGCAATGGCTGTATAACTGTCTGTAATGGCATAACCGTCAACATTTGCCGTATTACCCGCTATCCATTCCACAGAAGAAAACTGCAATGTATTTCCATTTTCTGTGGTTATTTTGGGGATATACTGCAAGTCTGCGCCTGCAAGATTTGGATATGTCCTTGTAGCTGTAACGGTATAACTGCTTGTAGCTGTTCCTTTGCTTTGTATTTCAATACTAGAAACATCTAATGCTAACGTACCTGTAAATCCGTCCTCTGTCACAATATCCTTTGTAGGTGGAATTAAGGGGAGTATTGCCTCCATTTGGTTAGATTGACTGTCTATTGTAATCGGTTCTGTCAGTTCTTTTGTTTCCATTTCCGGCATTTCTGTTCTGATAATATCCCGTAGAGAATATTGGTATCCGTATTGTTGAAAATCCTCATTTGGTATCATAGACGGGTCATCATCGCTGTTTAATTCATAAATCTTATGTATTTCTAATATCCCGTTTTTATCTACATACTCAATATTACAAGGATATAGAGAAGAAGCCGCAAAAGCAGTGCCAGAAAGGGCAATACTGAATATAAGCATAGTAACTGCTTTTTTTAACATTGTTTTTTCACCTCTCTTTTTCTATTCTTTTTGATATTGGCTGTTTGACTTTTTTCAATTCCTCCACAACAGATTTATTCTTCATATCCGTTGCTTTGGTAGATAAGCCATTCTTTGGCGTTTTGGATTTGTTCTCTTGCAGAATGGTTTTCTCTGTTTTTTTTAAATCATTGTCTTTTGGAATAGGGTAAGAAATGCGTTCAAAAACTCTGTTGATTTTTGAAACATCTTCCGCCTTTGCCAATATATCAAATGTAGGCGGTATTGCTTTCATATCTTTTATAACAGAGTAAAGAATACCATACTTTTTTGCCTCAATATAAAATTGCTTTAAATATGCTTCCTCAATGGGAAATACACTTAACTCTTTTCCTTCTTTTAACATGGTATTTAAGTTTGTCTTTCCTTTGATTTTGATATTGTCTTTCAGAAGTGCCGCAAGCAGTGCGCCTAAATTTTTAGCCCCTGTTGCTGTTAATTTCGCTACGGTTTCTGAAATCCTCAAAGTTTCTCTTGTCATTTGTTCCGCTGCTTCGCTTCCTGTACTCATGATTTAGTTCCTCCTTATTTTCTTTGGATTTCTGTAAAAGTTCCTGTATCCTTTCCGATGAGGAGAGAATACTTTGGCATTGTCGTATTTTATATTGACAATCTTTGATTTTACAGTTAAGTCTTTGATATGCCTCGCTTTCTTTTGTTTTTTCATTTTTTCTTCTCAACTCCTTATAAAGTTCTTTTCTTTGCAACACAAGGCTGCTTTTTTGGGTATGAAAAAAAGACTTCATATCAATGAGGTCTTGTGTTGTTTCCATATGGTTTTCTTGTAAAAATTTGTTTTGCTTTATATATCTGTTAAACTTGATAACATCATCATAAAGGTAATGGCTGATTTTTTTTGGCGCTGTACGCTTTTTTACTTTCCCTAAAAGATATAAATAACGCCAATATAAAGCTCTGATACCCGTTATTTTGCGGCTTTTTTGATAATTGCCTTTTAAATGTGCGTGCATAACTCTTTTATATTTTTTTATAGGTAACCGAAAGCTGCCTGAATATTGTTTTTCAATCAGTCTTTTTTTAATATCTTCTTCTGTGTATCCTTTTCCTAATGTATCCAGTCTAAAAAACCGTGTGCTGCCTTCTGGCTTAATAGCGGTATGTTTGATATTGTTTCCGCTTTTTATGACGTATCCGCTTTTCTTTAAAATCTCTATAAAGCTGTTGTATGTAAATGCTCTTTCTATGGCTTCATCAATATCTTTTTTTATTTCTCCTCTTATAGTAGGCTGGTTTGTATGTTCCGCTTTCCATTGGGCATAGTGACTGCCTTTTCCTTTAGAAATGATAACAGACAAGCCATTTTCTCTGCACAATTTATCTGATATATCTCTTAACTCATAGTATGTTTTGAGTGTGGAACGGTATTTATGTCCATCTACAAAGGATACTGAATTGACAACAATATGATTATGCAGATGTGCTTTGTCCAAGTGCGTTGCTATGACCACTTCAAAGTCGCTAAAGCATTTTTTGCAAAAATCAATACCAATTTTATGTATTTGTTCCGGCGTGCCTTCTTCTGGTGAGAAAGATTGTATAATATGGTAACACAAAATTCCTTCTGTCTTGCCGTATCGTTTTTTGGTATTTTCCATTTGGTCATATGAAGTTTCAACACTGCCGCAGTTGAAACAGCTTACAAAGGAAGTTTGTTCTGTTTTGTCTGGATTCACTGCATAATTGATTTCTTTTTCAATCATTGTTTTTTTATCATTTATAGCATAGTCAATACACTGTTTTAAATTTTTCCGCCGCACAAGTATTTTAAAATAAGCCATATTTTAAATTCCTTTTACAACATTCCATACATCACCCATAAGAGATAGTGTTCTTTCCATGTCTGAATTACTTACAGTTTTTGTAATATTTGTGTTATGGGCAATTTGGTTGATATTGTTTCCTATGGCTGATAACTGACTTACAACTTCCTTCCAATACTCTGGCGGTCTTTCCTTTAAATTACTTCCAGCAATTAAATTTCTGATAAACTGTTCCATATTCATACCTGCAACATAGGCTTGTTTTTCCAGATGTTGCTTTTCGGCGTTGGTTAAACGAACAGTAACTTTGTTGTTTCTTCTTTTCATTTTCATCACTCCTTTTTGGGGTATTAGGGGTATCCCCTAACAAGCGTATTTTGCCGTTTTGACGGCAAAATGCTATGCTTGCAACAAATCAAACAAAATACACAGAAAATTGCAAAGTACATACCGAAAAAGAAATTTATCTCTCAAATTCAGGGTGTTTTTTATTGTTTTTAGATTTCAGTTTACTCTTTTTTATATCCATATTCATAAGTTTTTCATAGGCACTGTTTATCACAACAGGGTGAACATTACTATAAAATTTTTTGTATGTATCATTGGGTATTATTGTGTTAGAAGCATTTTCTTTGACAGATTTGCTGTAACGCCCGTCATAAGTATGTTCTTTTATGATTTGGGCTAAAATTGTTTTGCAGCGTTTTACTCCAAACGTATTTACCCATTCTTTCAAAAAAGGCGTGAAATTTCTTGCATGATAATGATGTTCTGCGTTTTGGTTAAAAAATGTGAAACAGTCCTCGCTTCTTTTTCTGTCAGCTTTCCAAAAACGAGTTTCTTGCAATTCTTTTGCTTCTTTAAAATTTTTACAATACAAAGGTATATCTGGATTTTGATACAATTCTTTTGCTTCTTCATTTAATACTTTGTCAGTGTAGACATTTAAAGTTTGCTCTAGCATATCAATGATACAACCGTCTGTACTCGTCCATTCTTTGTAAAGCAATTCTATGGGACGATTTACTTCTTTTAAAACTTGTATGCTTTCATTTGATGTAATGGTTTCTATGATATGTAAAATATCTTCTTTTATAGCAATTTCATAGGCATATTTGAGTATTTCTTGGGCAGTTTTTTTAAATCATTTAAAAAAGATTCATATTCCTTTTTTGCTCTATGATATATGTCTTGTTTTATACTTTTTATATCTTCCAAAAAAATCACTCCTAACGGCTTATTTCCTCATTTTTATTTCCTCGTGTTTTTACATTCGTTAAATGCTTTTTTGCCATGATAACGGCATTATAATCCTTTTGGTCTTGGGGCGGATTCCATACACAGCGTATTTCTGTATTCTCTAAAGCGTTTGCAATCTGCTCCATAGCTTTTATACCAATATCATCATTGTCTAAACACATCAAAACAAGTTTTGTAGAAGTATTTTGTTTTAAGTATTCTTCTAAAGCCAATGGCAGCTTATAGCCTGCATTGCCTTTTTCTTTGTATATACCCCCTAAAGAAAGATACCTACATTGTTTCCAATCTTTGTTTCCATATTTCAGTATGGTTGCATAAGAAAGTGCATCAATGGCACTTTCAAATATTGCAATACCTTCTGGCTTTGATTCTTGGGGTATCATAGAAAAAGAGTACCTTTTATCACTTTCCTCAACTTCTCCCATGAATATTGAGTGTGTATGGGTACTCCTTTTGAATGCGTATTTCATTCTCCCTGTATTGTCATAGCCTGCAAACACAGCATTATGATACTTTTTTTCTTCATACAGCGTTTTGTTATCAATACAATATGCTATCATTTCTTTATCAATGCCACGCTTTTGTAAATACTCTATTACTTTATTGTCATTAACATATCTTTCCGGCGGTATAAAAACAGCTTTTGGTTTTTCTTTTACATTTTGCGTTTGGTATTGAGTGATTACATCATTGCCGCAAAGCATTGTCACTGCTTCTGTAAACGGCACATTTCTAACAGACACAAGATAATCCAAAGCACTTCTGCCGCCTATGTTTTGCGACCACCAAAACCATTTGCCATTACTGATTTTCAGACTGTCATGGTCTTTCAGACAATAGCTGTTTCTGCCAAAAGGTTTTAAGTTATTGGGTTCATAGCATTGCAGATATGTCAGCAAGTCCATTTCTCTTGCTTTTTCAATTTGCTCTTTTGTCACATAACCCATATCTTTTTTTCACTCCCTCACTTGTGATTTTTCTGATATTATAATTTACAACATTGGCTAGATGCTCTAATTGTTCATTACTGTACTCTTTTAAAAAGCAGAACATAACCTCAAGAGGGCTTTCAACAGACAATAGATAATCTACTGCGATACTGCTTAACTTTCTCAAATGAATGACTGTTAAAAGTTCCTGTTTTAAAGCGATTTCAAAGGCATTTTCTACAATGTATTCCCTTGTATAAGGCTCCCATGCAATTAAAATATTTTTCCACTCGTCAAACGCCTTTTCATATAACTGTCTGTTCCTTTTTTCATACTCATTTATATTGTATATTTTCATTTTTGTCCTCCTATCTTTCCATCGTGCATAACACTTTGTCAGGCTGCGTTGTTGCCGGTATAGTTTCTTTTGGCTCTGCAATCACTTCTGATTCCTTTTTTTCTAAATTTAATACATTATTGAGTTCAACAAGTCTTTCCATTTTTCCCCTTAATTTCTGCTCATGAGGAAACGGCTTTTTTAATTCCTCCTTTCCCATTTCTATTTGTGTGTGTAAATTATCTATTTCCTTTTGAACTTCTTCCGCTTTTTTTGAAATTCTATCAAGGGTATTATCAAGTCTTGTTATATTCCCTAAAGAATCGTTTCCTATTATTGTTTTGTGTTCTGCTTTTCCACAAAGATAAACAGAAAACTCTTTTGAAAAGTTATCAAAATATGCTTTCATAGTAAATCCACGATAAACTCCGATTTCTGTTGGCTCAATGGTTAGATGAGATGATATTTTTTTTAATAGCGTTTCCCCGCCTTCCTTTTTGTCTGTATAAACAACACCATCAATTTTGATAAAAAAGCTGTCATTATCGGAAAATACATTTTGTTGTACTGTTTTCATGTCTTGTTCTAAATTTAATTTTGTATTGCAAAGTCCTTCTATTTTTTTTGGATAATGCTTTAAAACATTGTCCTCAAGTATATATCTTTCGTTATCGTAATTGTTTTTCAATAATTTTAAACGTGACACTTCTACATCTAAATCCATTTTTTCTTTGATACGTGGGTCGCCTGCTGACAATGCTTTTAATTCCGCAAAAGAAAGGGCAGTATTGTCAATATCATCACAGCTCCTTTCCATCATGCCGCCATGCATTATTTGACTGATAAAACGCTGTTTCTGTTCCAAAAGCTGCCATGAATAAGCATCAAATGTATTTTCTGTTACATACCGATAAATAAATACTGTATCATTTTCATTTCCTCGCCGTATAATTCTGCCCTCCTGCTGTTCAATATCCGCTGGTCGCCAAGGTATATCTAAATGATGTAATGCTATCAGTTTGTCCTGCACGTTTGTTCCAGCTCCCATTTTTAAAGTAGAGCCTAACAAAACCCGTACTTTTCCGCTCCGTACCTTTGAAAAAAGCTCATCTTTCTGACTGTCTGTTTTGGCTTCATGGATAAAACAGATTTCATCAGCGGGAATGCCAAGATTTATCAATTTCCCAACAATATCAACATATACATTTTGAAATTGTGTCGCATCAATTTTAAAAACACTTTTTCTAACTTCTTTCATGTTTATTATGTCTTGGTTAGTTGGTGTTGATAGGTCGCAAAAAATAAGCTGTGTTGATTTTTTATGTGCTGTATCCTTCCATATCCTATAAATATTATTAACGCAACGATTTATTTTGCTATCTTGGGCATCTGGCAAAAGGGGATTGATAAGTCTTTGGTCTAACGCCAGTTTCCGCCCGTCATTGGTGATTTTAAGCATATTATCGGTATGAGGGTCTACACTTCCTGTTCGTATAGCCTCCGCCCGTTCTCCAAAACCCTTTACCAATTCTTTTTGAAATTCAGTAGGTTTTATAACTTCTGTCTTATATTCAGCATTTGGCACTGGCAGTTTCAACATATCCCCTGTCTGAATATCAGCACATTCTCTAAACGCTGTCACCATTTCAGGGACGTTATGAAATTTAGCAAACCTTGTTTTCATTCTGTAACCTGTACCCTCTGGCGAAAGCTCCAATGCAGTTACCGTTTCCCCATAAGCAGAAGCCCAACAGTCAAAATGCAGTTGTTCTCGTTTTTCCAATAATGAATATTGGAGATACCGCTGCATGGTGTAAAGTTCTGTTATACTGTTTGAAATTGGTGTTCCTGTTGCAAAAATAATGCCTTTATTCTCTGTTATTTCATCAAGGCATCGGCATTTTATATAAAGGTCATTTGATTTTTGGGCATCTGTCTGTCCAATCCCTGCAACATTCTGCATTTTTGTGTATAAAAAAAATAGCGATAGGTAAGGTTTTGAAGTCATCTCCGCCTTTTCCCCCGCTTCACACCGAGCGTGCAACTTTCATCGCACTCGGCGTTCCATCAAACTAATTTACTACCCTCCATCGGAGTTCAACACTCTATG
>DVLQ01000114.1 GCA_018715395.1 Candidatus Coprocola pullicola
TATATTAAGTAGTATCTAACTTTTTTAATTTGATAAAGTTCTTCCAATACTCTGTGGGAGAATATAAAAATGGGTTCTATTATTTGTATGACAGAAAGTGTTTTGTGTAAAAAACAGTCGGAAAAATAAGAGTAGGAAAAGGGACTATGGAACACCTTTTGTGCAGAAAGATGCTGTATGAAATAAAAATAACAACATTCTGTAGTGATAATGCCCAAAAAGTATAAAAAATAGATTTTCTTTTGGCTGGTATAAAATAGAAACTATCATACAACTGACAGATTGTATTTTTTGGCATCAAAAAAAGATATGTTTTTTGATTGCATATAATCATAAGAGTATAAAAAAGAGCAGAAAGAATATTGTATAACAATCTTTATGAAATACCTCCTGAAAAAATTTGAGTTCTATTTACAAAAATAAAATCTATTATTTTAGAAATGGTTATAGATTTGATGAAAAACAAAAGGAGAAAGCAGTATCACAATTACAGATTCGCAATTAGAAACGAGTGTAGGAGCGTTTATACCAATTTGATAATAAGTTTCATATAAAAACAACCAGCTAGGTCTTATAGCGATACCAAAAAGTATGAAAAACCAAGTCCATTTTTGTAATAAAAAAGTGCTACTAAGAACAAACCGTCTATTAGAGTTGTGATTAGTATAATTTCGTAGCCATTTAAAGCAATATGACTGGCAACCGACATTGTCAGAGCCAAAAAGAATGAAAGCAATGATATATTTGAGATGAAAGCAATATGTCATATCAAACAATCCTTTCTACTATTTTTTCCATTCCATTATACAATAACTCCATAATTCATCATAAAAAGAAAAAACTTCTTTTTCATAAGCGATATCTTTAAATCCTGCAGAAAGATAACATTTTCTGGCAGGAATGTTATTTTCAAATACTTTTAGTGTAATTTTTTGACACTGCAATAATTGTGAAACATATATCATTGCGGTAGAAATCAGTTGTTTTCCCACACCTTTTTTTCTTTTTTTAGGATCTATGATCGCAAATTTAAAATAAGCGCTTTTTGTATAAGAAATATCTTTGATTAAAATGTGTCCTATGGGAGCGCCCGTTTCATCTACAGCAGTGATGGGAAAGCCATTTGTAGTTGCATCATAATAATGATAATAAATATCTAATTGTTGAATTGTTAAAGGATATTGAAAAAGATTGCCGCACCATTTTGAAAATGCTCTTTCATCTTCTATCCAAGAAAGCAGATATTTTGCATCGCTTTTTTTGTAAGGTCTAAAAAAAATCATAAATTTTCTCCCTTATTGTATTAATTTTGTATTGTTAAAATTAAATGAAAATGAAAAAAATTATTTTTTTATGGATGTCTTTTGATTGTACCATAGAAAAAAATATTGGTAAATGGTAGAAAAAAATAAAATAAGAAATAGAGTATAGACAAACTATTTTTACGAATGTAATATAGAGGAAAGACTTGGTAAAGAAAGGGTTTGCCAAATAAAATCTGTAGCCCCAATTTACTTCCGACAAAAAGAGAGTAATTTTCAAGGCATTTATGCCCACAAAGCCAACTGTTTATACTTTCTTGGTCAAAGAACTTAATGAAATAAGGGGTATTAACTTTATGAACGTGCTCATGAAACTTTATGTAAAATTGCGCCTTTTTATTTGACACAACCAACATTTTCATGTACCATAAAAGCAAATTCAATTTAGAAAATACATGCATATATATAGAAGTATTTACTTTAGAATAGGATATGAATCAGTATGTTTTTGGAATACCAAAAAAGCAATCCTCCCTTTTGCAGGCAGTATCCCAAAAAAGTCTAGAATAAGGAGAAAACAGTGGAAAATCATAACAAAAAAAAGATATATCTTCTTTTAGATACTTCCTCTTCTATGATAGGAGAGCCAATAGAAGCGATAAAACAATCTATTAAAGTGATGATAGCAGAGTGGCAGGAAGTAAAAGCCAACATAGAGATTTCTGTGATTGTATATGCAACTATTGCAAGAGAATGTGTCAGAAATATGCCGTTACAACAATTTTCATTGCCTCATTTGATATTGGGAGGGCTATCTTTTTTTGAAAAAGCTTGTCATTTATTGTACCAATGTTTAGAAAAAGAAAAACAAACAAATGAAGTACTTGTATTTTTGTTTACAGATGGCAATATTACCAAAAACAATATTATCAATATTCAACAAAATGATATTTTTAAAAAAGTAACATGGATTGTTTGTGGAGCAGGAGCAGAAGCAGATATTTCCGGATTTGAAAAAATGACAAAGCATATTTTAATATTGAATACATTAACATATGGAGAATTTCAAAGGTTTTTGTGATCATCCTAAAAAGAGGTAAAAAAATGGAAGAAATAAAAACTGTTATAACAAAAAGCGGCAAAAAAATTTCATTTCTTTATCGTCCTGACCCTCCAAGAGGGGGTATGAAACATACTTATTTTACACCTGACCGCGCCTATGTGGTACAGTTTTTTAACCACAGTGAAATGGAACAAAATACTTTGGTACAACAAAGATTAGAGGCCATATTGGGAAAATATAACCCTACACGCTCACAGGAAGAAGGCGGTGCAAAGGGAAATGAAAAAAAATGGGCAAATTATTTTCAAAAAAGATTTTGCTGGCCTGTAGATATTGTAGTAGAGCCAGAGCTGGGTATTGTTTGTCCTGCTTATCCTAAAAATTTCTTTTTTGATAAAAATGCTTCTGATTTGTTAAACTTAAATGGAAAAGATAAAAAAAGCACATGGTATACTCAAAAACATAGAAGGTATTTGAATGAATCGGAACTGGGGGATTTGAAAGGACTTTTAGAGGTATCTTTGATGCTGGCGCAATCTGTCAGAAGAATGCATCAGGCAGGGTTGGCTCATTCAGATTTATCTTGCAACAATGTGTTGATAGACCCAAAAAGCGGAAGCTGTATTATTATAGATATTGATTCGTTGGTGGTGCCGGGCATTTATCCTCCGGATGTGATTGGAACAATGGGCTATATCGCTCCGGAAGTGCTTGCCTGTCTTTCTCTTCCTAGAGGACATAGAGTGGCTCCAAGCGTATATACAGATTTGCACGCTTTGCCGGTACTGATGTATGAATATCTTTTTTGCAGGCATCCTTTGCAGGGAAAAAAAATATACGACAACCAATCAGAGAGAAAAAATGAATTTTTGCAAATGGGAGAAAAGGCATTGTTTGTAGAACACCCTGTAGATGACTCCAACAGACCTTTTGAAATGCCTTTTACAATAAAAGATATGGGACAATATCTGGAACAGCTTTTTTTAAGAGCGTTTACAGAAGGTTTGCATTGTCCTCAAAAACGTCCTACCGCTATGGAATGGGAAAGAGGTCTTTTTTTGACATTGGATTTACTTCAAATGTGCCCCAATGCAAAATGCAAACAAAAATGGTTTGTAGCAAAAAAAGAGCAAAACCATTGTCCTTTTTGCGGTGTAAAAATAGAAAGAATACCTTATTTACAATCCTATCGTAATATAGCCCAAAAACAAGGACAATGGACATTTTTTAGAGAGATTCATATTTTTTCGGGAAAAATATTGTATGACTGGCATTTTTATGACAATGTTTACTGCAATGAAAAGGCGGAAGCCGTGGAACTTGCAATCATCATCAAAAGAAATGGAACATGGTTTTTGCAAAATAAAAATATACAAGGCTTATACGACGGAGCGGGAAATTTTGTACCGCAGCATGGCTTTTTGGAAATAAAAGAAAATACTTTTTTTAGAGCGCATATGAATGAGCATGACCTGCTGTTTCATGTTGCAATATAGGGGGGCAAAAATATGCAGGATATACAAGCTTTATTAGACAAAAACACAGGACCTTTTCTAGAACTGCCTCCCGGAGAATATCAAGGAAATTTTGTGATACGCCGTCCTTGCACCATTATAGGAAATCATACTGTATTGTGGGCGGAACAGGGCACTGTATTGACCATTGATTCTAATATTGTGACAATAGAGCATTTGAGAATAGAAGCCTTGGGAGAAAGCGTGATTGCCCTATCTTCCGGTTATGAAGATACAAGATTTCATGCAGTAGAAGTATCCGGCAAAGTGGAGGGAATTTTGTCAGGGCATTGGACATTGCCTAAAGTGTTGGAATTGGGAGAATTACCCAGTCAAAAAGAGTGTACTTTTTATTGTCAGGTAGAAGTGCCTGTGGCTTGCAAAGTGATTTCTTTGTTAAATGGTGTGAAAGTAACGCCGGAGGAATTGTCTGCCGGAAGGCATACAATAACATTACACACTGAAAAACTACATACTAATACTTGTATTTATGGAGATATTCTTTTTGTATCAGATTTCATCAGACGAAGTTATGTGACAGGAATTGTTTCAGAAAATGTAAAAGATGTAATAGAAAATACCATAGTATATGAACAACAAAAACAAATTCAATCTCAACAAAAACAACAATATATTACACTGCCCCAAATTACATGGCACAAAGACGCTATTGTACTGCAAAAGGGACAGCGTATAGCGGCAGACACATTAGAAAATGAAAAAATAGAAATTCTTTTTGAAATGGAAGGCTACTATGATACTATGGAAATTGACCCTTATGTTTTTTTACTGTATAGCGATGGCAAAACAAGAAAAGAACAGGATTTGATATTTTTTGGAAATGAAGTGTCACAAGACGGCTCTGTTTCTATAAAAGAAAGAACAGTAACGTTACAACTGCAAAAGGTTTCAAAAGAGATAGAAAGAATTTCAATAGCATATGGTATTTATGAAGGGGCATTTTCTTTTGAAAATATTAAAAACACGACTATCAAACTGCAAAAACAAGGAAAGGACAGTATGGTGTTTCCTATAGAAGATTTAAAAGAAGAAACAACCATAACAGCAGTAGATTTTTATCGTTATAAAGGAAAATGGAAAATCAGCGCCATAGGAGCCGGCTATAAAAATGGATTAAAAGTATTATGTGAAAGCTATGGTTTGGAAATAGAGTAAAATATAAAAAAGAAAGGGGAATACTATGTACCAAAAGTTAAAATTGTACCAAAAAGATGCATATTGGAAGCCCCTTTCTCAGCGGGAAAAAAAAGGGGTTTATTTTTGCCGGTTGATTGGCTTTGATGAAGAACTTTTGATATGGGAAAGGAAAATGCAGATTGCATGCCAAAAAAACGGAAAATATATTTCAAAAAAGCTGATGCAGCCAAGTGAAGGGTCTGTTTCTGCTTTTTTTCAAAAAACAGGCTTTACTGTATTTTCTATGGAAAAAAGGCTCTTGGAGAAGACGATTGCAAAATGGCTTGATTTTGTACCCCAAAGTATACAAAAAAATATATTAGACGCTCTGTTTCATGCTTTGGCAGAATTATCCGCAGAAGGCAATAATTTGAATATATTAAAAAATGCTTTTGTAAAATTTATGTGCTGGTTAAAAGAAGAGTTTGGAACAATGCTTGCCTATTTGGGAGGGGAACAAGTGCCTAAGGTTTTATATGAAGGAGATATTTCAAAATATGAGCTGTATCTTTTGAGAATACTTTCTTTAAGCGGCTGTGACATAGTATATGTAAATTTTTTGGAAGAAACCTCTTATTTTAAAATAGATGCCGCAGGCGTTTGGTCAGATGTGATATACGGCAAAAAAAGAGGAAACCCTCCAAAGCATTTTTCCAAGATTGATTTGAGTGCACTGCAAAAACAAGAAAATCTACAACAAAAAGCAGAAGCTCTTTGTGATGTTGTCAAAACAAACATGTGGCTGAAAGAAGATATTTGGCAGGCTGTGTTTCAAAAAAACAGCCAAAGAACAATAGTGGAAAATGGTTGTTTTTATAATCTTTTTGTAAGATATATCGGAATCGACCAGTTAGAAATTTATCAAAACAGACTGTATGATTTTGAAGAAACATTAAAACAAAAAGAGAAAACGTTTTTGTTGCTGGAGGATATCGAAAATCCTTCTATTGAAGAGGTCAATGGGTTACGGCTGCAAAAATATGAAACAAAAAAAGATATCATACAAAAATTATCTGAAAAAATATATCCTTTTCAAGATACTGGATTGCAGGATTTACTTCAAAGAGCGTTTTTTGTGGCTATGCAGAAATATGAGGAAAATACAATTTCCAAATTTTATAACACTGCTTTGAAGTTTATGTGCTGGTTAAATCGGTATAGTACAATATTATTAAATGATTTTGACAAGGAGAGTATACCCATTTTGATTTATTATGGAAAAGCAAATGAAAGTGAAGCATTGTTTTTAGAAATGCTTTCTTATTTGCCTATAGATGTTTTGTATATTTCTCCTGAAAAAGAAAATGATGCGGTATTTGAAAAAATACAAAGTAAAGCCATAAAAATAGAATTGGAAAAAAGCCATGCACTATTTCCTTTTCCTAAAAAGGCTGTGAAAGTAAAATTGGCTACAACAGCATACCAAGCAGAAAGGGAATTGGATACGCTTTTGTATACAGATACAGGTTTGTTTCGTCAAAGGCAGTTTACACGCTCTCATGCGGTGACATTAAAAACAGTTTATGAAGAAATTTTTCTTCTTTGGAAGGAAGAGGCAAAGTATCGGCCGGGATTTGAAATAAAAAATGCGAGTGTGACAGTTCCCAATATTTTTGCAAAAATAAATGGCGTAAAACAAAAAGATGAAAAAGCATATTTTAAAAATATAGCAACACTTTTAACAGAAAATACAATATTTATTAAAAATTTTCCGTATATTGCAGAAAAAGGACAAAATCCTATAGCGCCTTTTGTAACACAGTTTTATCAAAAAGGGAAGATTTTACCTGACGTTATTAAAAAACACCCTCAATATCCTTATGACTTTTTAAATTTGGATACACAAGATTATATATTGGAAAAAATTCAGGAAATGATTGATTTACACTGGATTGCAGGGGAAAAAGACGATGTGGAAACAACAATACTTTCTGTCACATTAAATTTAGATAAAAAAACAGTACAGCTAATACAACAGTTTGATTTTACAAAAGAAGTGCCAAAGGTGATTGTGGTGTCTGTCAATGAAAATGTAGCTACATTACAGGACGCCGTATATTTGCTGTTTTTAAATTTGATTGGATTTGATATTGCCGTGTTTACACCTACAGGGTATAGAAATATTGAAAAATATATCAGCAAAAATGCTTTTGAAGAATATGAAATTGGGGAATATTTATTTCAGATACAAATACCCAAAAAACAAAAATTAAAAGATATGGCAAAAAATATATCTGAAGAAAATG
>DVLQ01000115.1 GCA_018715395.1 Candidatus Coprocola pullicola
AAGTATATACAAAATTAAAAAAACAATCAGCCTAAGTATGATATAATAATAGTTGTAACTATAATAAGTGAGGATAGACAAATACAGAATGAAAATGTAGATATGTATGAAGTGAACCACCCATGGTCTAAAGCCAATGGACTTTCTGCATCCTGGACTTTGCAACCTACTGTTTCTACAGGCGTTAATTTGGTCATATACTTTTGGCTGTCTTATTTCAATGGAAGTTACGTAAAATAGAAATGTATCCTATGGCTTGGTAAAGTTATGAAAAATTTCAAAGTTTATATCTTATCAGGTGAAAAAACAAACAGAAGTCAAGGCAGTATCTATATTGATTACTATTTTTGTTTCGGATAAAATAGATTAAGGCATGGATAAAGATATTTCCTTTTGCACAGAAACTGATGAAGAGCTATATCTGTTAAGAACATATTGTGATACAATTGAAAAACGTTATAGAAAAGTGGAAGTTGGTGAAAATGAAGTTATTTTCCTTTTTACTTTATGTTGATATGACCATTGTATTTATAGTGAAACAAAAGGTTATGAAGGTCAAATGATGAGGCGTGCAGAGAATCCATGAATAAAAAGTATAAAATAAAAATCATGCAGTCTGTTTGTCATATTGTTATCATGGCAGGAATTTTCTTTTGTAATTTTTCTGTTTGTATAAAATGCTTTTTGGTCATGTGATTGCCATGGGTGATTAATATTAATATATTCATAGAAAATATCAATTCATGCAAAGAAATAAAATCTATTGAAAAAAATAGAATTGATAAAAAATTCATTTTATGTTTGTAGTGTTTTCTTTATGTCTGATAGGAATTGTATTTTATTGTTTCTCTGCTCAAAAAAGCAGAGATTTTTTTGTATAAAGAAAACTAAGTTAGACAAATGGTTCAAAAAAGCCTTCCGGCATTGAAGGAAAAGTAATATGAGAATGATGGATATACATAGTTTGTGGCATGTAAAATGGAATTTCACAAAGTAATTGCTCTCAAATATAGCAGAAAAGTGTTTTATGTCAAAGCAATAGGGGAAATATTGTGTAAGTGAAAAGCAATAACGAAGCCAGAAGTATGACCGAGTCATGTACATATGCTGGTAGAGATACTCCTTAAAATAAGTGTATCAAGTTTTATGGGGAAAAGCAATACCATGTGATAGGAACAATTTTGTGAGTTGGAATATAAATATAGCAATTTTGGGATAAAGATTAATTATGTTGATACAGTAACAAAAATGCAGATAATATATAGCAAATCAGTTAAGAGAAGAAAAATGAAAAGAGCAGCTGACACTGGAGAGTCGGAAAACCCTTTTAAGGGTCGCAGGTAACACAGATAAGGTTGACAGACTTATATGTAAACCAGGAACGAAGGGCTGTGCCCATATAGTAAAGACCACCCGATAGGCAGGTGGAGGTTTTTTGCTAAAAGAAAAAAATTACAATTTCTGAAATAAAATAGTTGTAATATTTTTTTAGCTATGATATAATGCTTGAGAAAAAAACATAACTCACCTATTTTCATACACTGAACCGGTGCTTTTATTGAAAAAAGTCGTTCAGGACAGGGAAAATGGGGCGGACAAACCAAGGAGGTAAAAACATGAGTGTAATTTCTATGAAACAATTATTAGAAGCCGGTGTGCATTTTGGTCACCAAACAAGAAGATGGAATCCTAAAATGGCAGAATATATTTTTGCTGAAAGAAATGGTATCTATATCATTGATTTACAAAAAACAGTAAAAAAAGTAGACGATGCTTATACAGCTGTAAGCGACATCATTAAAGACGGCGGAGAAATTCTTTTTGTTGGTACAAAAAAACAAGCGCAGGATTCTATTAAAGAAGAAGCCGAAAGATGCGGTATGTATTACGTAAATCAAAGATGGCTGGGCGGTATGCTCACAAATTTCAGCACAATCAAAACAAGAATCGCAAGATTAAAAGAATTGGAACAAATGCAGGAAGACGGAACATTTGATGTGTTGACAAAAAAAGAAGTGGCTGCATTACTGCATGAAAAGGAAAAACTGGAAAACAACTTGGGCGGTATCAAAGAAATGAAAAAAATTCCTGACGTTATGTTTGTTGTTGACCCAAGAAAAGAAAGAATTGCAATTCAGGAAGCTCATACATTGGGTATTCCTATTGTTGCGATTGTTGATACAAACTGTGATCCGGAGGAAATTGATTTTGTGATTCCGGGAAATGATGATGCAATTAGAGCTGTAAAACTGATTGCTTCTAAAATTGCCGACGCTGTGATTGAATCCAGACAAGGAGAAGAAATGGCTGGCGAGCCTGAAACAGAAGCAGAAGAAGTTGCAGTGGAATAAGAATAAAAATAGGCATATGCCCAAGCCTCAGCCTGAAATGGGCTGAGGTTTTTTTTATAAATGGGACAACTACCCCACAGATAAAGAATATGGAGGTTTAGACAATGGCAGTAGATATGAAAAAAGTAAAAGAACTTAGAGAAATGACAGGCGCAGGTATGATGGACTGCAAAAAAGCATTGGAAGAAGCCAACAGCGATATGGATAAAGCTGTAGAGCTTTTGAGAGAAAAAGGTCTTGCTGCATCTGCAAAAAAAGCAGGTAGAATTGCAGCAGAAGGTATTGTTGAAATTTATCTGTCTGATGATAATAAAGTTGGCGCAATTGTAGAAGTAAATTCTGAAACAGACTTTGTTGCAAAAAATCAAAAATTCCGCGACTATGTTGCTGAAGTTGCAAAACAGGCGGCAAATTCTTCTGCGGCAAATATGGAAGAATTTTTTGCAGAAAAATGGGAATCTGATACAGCTTTTACAGTAAAAGAAGCTTTAAGCCAGCAGGTTGCTGTCATTGGTGAAAATTTAAATATCAGACGTTTTGAAAGATATACAAGACAAAACAGCGGCGCGCTTGTTTCTTATATTCATGGAGGCGGACGTATTGGTGTTTTGATTGAATTAGCTTGTGAAAAAGAAGATACAGCATTGGAAGAACTGGGTAAAAACATTGCGATGCAGATTGCGGCACTGAATCCACAGTTTATTGCTACAAAAGATGTTCCACAAGAATTTATTGATAAAGAAACAGAAATTTTGACCATTCAAGCAAAAGAAGACCCCAAAAATGCTTCTAAACCTGACAATATTATTGCAAAAATGATTGAAGGAAGACTGAAAAAAGAATTAAAAGAAATTTGCTTAATAGAACAGGCTTATGTAAAAGATGGTGATATGACAGTAAAACAGTACATGGATTCTGTTGCAAAACAAATTGGAGCACCAATCGAAATCACACGTTATGTTCGTTTTGAAACAGGCGAAGGTCTTGAGAAAAAAGAAGAAAACTTTGCTGATGAAGTTGCAAAAGCAATTCAGTAATTTTCTGGTTGAATGAAACAAAAGAAAAAGGAAACATTGCCTATTGCGTGTTTCCTTTTTTTGGGAATTTTTATAAGAAAAATGACAGAAATTGAAAAAAATATAGCATTTTAAACGGTTGTGTGGTACATTAGTAAAGGAGGAGCTGTTTTAATGTATAAAAGAATCATATTGAAAATCAGCGGAGAGGCTTTAGCAGGAGAGCAATCCCATGTCACATTTTTTCAGCCGGTTATTGATGAATTGGTTAGACAAATCAATGTGGTTTTAGAAAAAGGAACACAAATATGTCTTGTGATAGGCGGCGGCAATTTTTGGCGAGGAAGAAGTGCTGATTCTCAAATGGATAGAACAAAAGCAGACCAGATTGGTATGTTGGCTACAGTGATGAATGCCATATATATAGCAGATGCTTTGCACCAAAAGGGGATAGGCGCTGTTGTGCAGACTCCTTTTTCTGTCGGCACTATGACAGAACTGTTTTCAAAAGAAAGTGCTTTGGGACATTTGAAACAAGGAAAAGTTGTCATATTTGCCGGTGGATTGGGACATCCTTTCTTTTCTACAGATACCATTACAGCTCTTAGAGGTGCAGAATTGGAGGCAGATGGTTTGTTTTTTGCAAAAAATATAGATGGCGTTTATGACAGCGATCCGGCTGTAAATGCTGATGCAAAAAAAATCGACTGTATCAAATCGGCAGATATTATAAAAAATAATTTAAAAGTGATTGATATGGCAGCAGCAAATCTTTGTTTTGAAAGAAAAATTCCTGTTGTGATATTCGGTCTGAATGAAACAGATAGTATTATTCGTGCAGTAAATGGTGAAAAAATTGGTACAATAGTGACGGTTTAAACAATATGAAAAAAATAGGAGGAATGATTATGGCAGCAGACACAACTGTTTATGAAGAGAAAATGAAAAAGACGTTAGCTTCTTTAGAAGGAGAATACATCACGATTCGTGCGGGTCGTGCCAATCCTCATGTATTGGACAAAATTACAGTAGATTATTATGGAACGCCAACTCCTATTAATCAAGTAGGAAATGTTACAGTACCTGAGGCAAGATTGATTCAAATTCAGCCTTGGGATAGTTCTATGTTAAAAGAAATTGCAAAGGCTATTTCTGCTTCTGATTTGGGTATTAACCCCGGAAATGATGGAAAAGTGATTCGTCTTGTGTTTCCTGAGCTGACAGAAGAAAGAAGAAAAGAACTCACAAAAGACGTCAAGAAAAAAGCAGAAAATGCAAAGGTGGCACTTCGTAACATTCGCAGAGATGCTATGGATACTTTTAAAAAAATGGAAAAGAAAAAAGAAATTCCGGAAGATGAATTAAAGGACTTGGAAGATAAAGTACAAAAAATAACAGATAAATATGTTGCAGAAATTGACAAAAAATGTGAGGCTAAATGTAAAGACATTATGTCTGTATAAAACGTATGTTATAAAAAGGGACAGGAAGCAGTATGCCTTTCTGTCCCTACTGTATTATCCCCTCGCCATAAGGCAATGGGGACTTTGGGAGGGGCGATTATGTTTCCGTTTTTAAATAATAATAAAGAAGAAATTCAATTAGATGAGAAAAATATACCAAAACATATTGCTATTATTATGGACGGTAATGGTCGATGGGCAAGCAAAAGAGCTTTGCCAAAAAAAGCAGGACATAAAGCAGGGGCGCAAACACTGGAAAAAATTTCTCAGGCAGCCATTGATTTGGGTGTGCAGCATTTAACAGTATATGCCTTTTCTACAGAAAATTGGAAGCGTTCTGAACAAGAGATAAAAGGTATTATGGATTTGTTAAGAGAATACTTAAAAAACTATATTGAACAAGCCAAAAAAGACAATGTTCGTGTTCACATCATAGGCGATATTTCTCCATTGGATATGGATATACAAAAGAGAATTTTAGAATTGGAAGAATTGACAAAACAAAAAACAGGTATGAATTTGCATATTGCTTTAAACTATGGCGGCAGAGATGAGCTTTTAAGAGCCATTCGAAAAATAAGCCGAGCAGTAGCGGAGGGGAAATATCAGGCAGAAGAAATTGGAGAAAAAGAACTGGAACAATATCTGGATACGGCAAATGTACCAGACCCGGAATTACTCATTCGCACCAGCGGAGAAGAGCGTATCAGCAATTTTCTTCTCTGGCAGATTGCATATTCTGAATTTTGTTTTACAGAAAAATTATGGCCTGATTTTACAGAAAATGATTTGAAACAAGCAATCTATCAGTATCAAAACAGAGAAAGACGTTTTGGAGGCAGAAAATAACAAAAAGGAGGAAACAATATGGTAATTCGGATTCTTTCAAGTGTTATTGGGCTGCCTATACTGATTTTTTTAGTAGTATATGGTAGTATTCCTTTGCAAATTGCTATAACATTCGCCGGATTGATTGGCATGTATGAATTTTATCATGCTTTTGCTTTAAAAAGTAAAGGAGTACAATATATTGCATATTTTTTTGGTGTCATTTATATGATTTTTATTGATGAAATTATAAATTGGCAAAATATGTTTAATGTATTTGTTTCTTTATTTTTGCTGATATTACTTATGTATTCTGTTCTTTTTCATAATAAGACAAATGCAGAAGAAGCTATGTTGGGGTTTTTTGGTTTTTTTTATGTAATGTTTTTGCTATCGCATATTTTTTTGATTCGTTCTTACACATATGGTATTGCTTTTGTATGGCTGGCATTTATTACAGCATGGGGCTGCGATACAGGGGCATATTTTACGGGTGTAACCATAGGAAAGCATAAATTGATACCAACATTAAGCCCTAAAAAAACAGTAGAGGGCGCTGTTGGAGGCGTAATAACAGCAACTGTTTTGGCATTATTATATGGTTGGCTGATACAAGCAACATTTCCGTTGCAGGATGTGAATGTATTTTTGCTTTGTGGATTAACAGGTATTTTTGGCTCTATTCTTTCACAAATAGGAGATTTAGCCGCTTCTGCTATGAAGCGTTATACAGGGATAAAAGACTTTGGAAAATTGATACCAGGGCATGGTGGAATATTAGATCGTTTTGATAGTGTACTTTTGACAGCGCCTGTGGTTTATTATATCATGATGTTTTTAATGCATATAGATCTATAAATTTTGAGGTGATTTTTTGAAAACCATAAGCATATTGGGTTCTACTGGTTCTATAGGAACACAAACATTAGAGGTTGTAAAAAATTTGGGGAGCATTAGAGTTGCCGGATTGACAGGCAATGAAAATGTAAAACTGATGGAAAAACAATATTATGCATACCGTCCTTCTAAAATTGCTATGATGAACATGGGAAGAGCTTTGCAGCTAAGAGAAAGATTGGCAGGTGAGCCTGTTTCCGTACTTTGGGGAATGGAGGGAATCATAGAAGTGGCGACGATGAAGGAAGTGGATATGGTTATTACTTCTGTAGTAGGAAATGTGGGATTGGAGCCGACATTTGAAGCCATACGTCATGGAAAGGATATTGCTTTGGCAAATAAAGAAACATTAGTATCGGCAGGAAAGCTTGTTATGGATGAAATTAAAAAGAAAAAAGTAACATTATATCCCATAGACAGCGAGCATTCTGCTATATTTCAATGTTTGCAGGGCAATGAGCATAATGCTGTGAGAAGAATTTTTTTGACCGCTTCCGGAGGACCTTTTAGAGGGAAAACAAAACAACAATTAGAGAATGTAACAGTAGAAGACGCCTTAAAACATCCAAACTGGGATATGGGAAAAAAAATAACCATTGATTCAGCAACGTTGATGAACAAAGGGTTGGAAGTAATGGAGGCTAGATGGCTTTTTGATGTTTCACCGGAGAATATTGAAGTGTTAGTACATCCTCAAAGTATCATTCATTCCGCTGTGGAGTATGAAGACGGAGCGATAATAGCACAAATGGGCGAACCTGATATGAAGATACCAATACAATATGCTTTGACATATCCTGACAGAATAAAAAATAGTTATCCAAAAATAGACTTTTCCCAAAGAAGTATGATGACATTTGAAAAACCGGATTTAGAAACATTCTGTTGTTTATCATTGGCGTTTAAAGCATTAAAGATTGGCGGAACAATGCCGGCTGTATTAAATAGTGCTAATGAAGTAGCCGTAAGAAAATTTATAGAGAAAAAAATCGGTTTTTTGGACATTGCTAGGCTAATAGAAAAAACAATGAACGCATATACTGTAAAAGAAAACTATACATTAGAAGATTTACTTGCCGCTGACAGATGGGCAAGAAATTTTGCGGAAAACAGTATGTAAGAAAGGCAGGCGATAGGAGTATATGTTATCTAGTATACCAGCTATACTAATCTCTATTATTGTATTAAGTATTATTGTAATTATACATGAATTCGGACATTTTATTGTGGCCAAAAAAAGCGGAGTATTAGTGGAAGAGTTTGCTGTAGGCATGGGACCTATGCTTTTTTCAAAACAGATAGGAGAAACATTATATTCTTTAAGAGCATTACCTATAGGCGGATTTTGCCGCATGATGGGAGAAGAAAATACAGAAGAAATATCAGAAAGAAGCTTTAACAGCAAGAGTGTTTGGGCAAGGATTGCAATCATTGCAGCAGGACCTTTTATGAATTTTGTATTAGCAATGGTGCTTATTATTTGTCTTGTTTCTACAACTATTGTAGTAAAGCCTGAAATTGCGGCACTCTCCGATGGATATCCTGCTGAAATGGCAGGGCTTCAGATAGGGGACGTTATCAAAAAAATTAATGGAAAAAATGTTTATATCTATGATGATGTACAAATGATTATGGCAGAAAATAGAGGAGAGCCAGTTGAAGTAGAACTATTGCGTGACGGAAAAACAATGATAGTTACCATGACGCCCAAGATAGGTGAAACGGGAAGATATTTAATGGGCTTTACTCCTGTGATAAAAAGCGGCTTTTTTTCAGAAAGTGTAGAAGGTTATGAAAGAGCAAGCGTGTGGGATACCATTACCTATAGTTTTGATACTATGGTATTTTATGTGCGTTATACTGCTATGGGATTGGCAAAGGTATTTACATTTCATGCTTCCAAAGAAGAAATTTCCGGACCGATTGGTATTTTTCAAATTGTGGGAGATAGTTATGAAGCCGGTATACAACAAAGTGTTGGTGCAGCAGTACAAAATATAATGTATATTGGCGCTGTTTTGAGTGCCAATTTAGGGGTGTTAAATTTATTTCCCATACCTGCTATGGATGGAGGACGTCTTGTATTTTTACTCTTAGAAGCAATTCGAAGAAAACCTGTAGACCCTGAAATGGAGGGCAGAGTGCATTTTGCGGGTTTTGTGTGTCTGATGGTTTTTATGGTATTTATTGTGTATAATGATATTACAAAAATTTTTGTGGGCTAGTATTAAAAAAAGCACCTGACCATGCTATAATGGTTTTAGGTGTTTTTTTATTGTAAGAAGGAGTGTATATTGGTGACACAAATAAAAAGAAAACAAACAAGACCAGTAAAAGTGGGAGGGCTGACCATAGGAGCAAATGCGCCTATTGTGATACAGTCTATGTGTAATACAGACACAAAAGATGTGGAAAAAACAGTCCAACAAATTATGGCGTTAGAAAAAGCGGGCTGTCAGCTTGTAAGAGTAGCTGTACCGGATATGGATGCGGCACAAGCTATAGGAGAAATCAAAAAAAAAATACACATTCCTATTGTGGCAGACATTCATTTTGATTATAGATTAGCATTGCGTGTTATGGATTTAGGTATTGATAAAGTTCGCATCAATCCAGGAAATATTGGATGCGAAAGCCGCATTCAACAAGTAGTGGAAAAAGCAAAACAAAAAAAGATTCCCATTCGTATAGGAGTCAATAGCGGTTCTTTAGAAAAGGATTTGATAGAAAAATATGGCGGTATTACACCACAAGGATTGGTGGAAAGCGCATTGCGTCATGTGAGGCTGTTAGAAAAATATGAATTTTTTGATATTGTAGTATCCATTAAAGCCTCTAACGTCCCTTTTAGTATAGAAGCATATACATTGTTGTCACAACAGATTCCTTATGCAATTCATGTGGGAATTACAGAAGCCGGCACAATATATAGCGGTTCTATCAAATCAGCAGTAGGCATTGGAGCCATATTATCAAGAGGAATAGGAGATACTATAAGAGTATCTTTGACAGGAGATCCTGTGGAGGAAATCAAAGCCGCCAAAGAGATATTAAAAAGCCTTGGCATGTTAGAAGGCGGCGTAGAATTTATTTCTTGTCCAACCTGTGGCAGAACACAAATTGATTTAATATCCATTGCAAATGAAGTGGAAAAAAAATGCAAAGAACTGAATAAAACAATAAAAGTTGCTGTCATGGGGTGTGTTGTAAATGGTCCCGGAGAAGCAAAAGAAGCTGATATTGGTATTGCCGGCGGAAAAGGGGAGGGACTTTTATTTAAAAAAGGGAAAATATTGCGAAAAGTACCTGAGGCAAGTTTGATAGAAGAATTGATGAAAGAAATTGAAAAAATGTAATTGAATAAAAAAAGACATATTTTTTGACAGTATAAAGAAACAACATTCCCTTTTATATTACAAAAGACATAGCTTTTATTTAGACGAGATAAAGTATGAATATAAATAGGTTTTTAGGAAATAACTCAAATACATTACACAAGGAGGAAATGCTGTGACAGCCAAAACATTTGACAGTGTTTTTGAAAAAATATCTCTTTCGGAAGATATAAAAAACGCTTTTTCCAATACTACGGTAAAAAACATTATTATACACAAAAGAGAAAAGAATTTAGAATTGCATTTACTTTCAGAAGATATATTGGAAAAAAACTTATTGCAACAGTTACAGCAGGAATTACTACGTCAACTGCCCGGGGTAGAAAATGTAGAAATTGCTCCTTTTTTTCATGTCAAACAAAGATTATCTGAAAAAGAGGTGATTGAAAAGTACTGGAATCATATTGTATATGAAATTTCTTCACAAAGTCCTGTTTGTAAGGGCATTATGAAAGAGGCTTTTTGGGAATTGGAAGAAAAAAGGCTTTTGATACGAGTGAAAAATAACACTGCTTATTATATGTATAAAAAAGGCGTAGCAGAAAAAATACAAAAATCTTTAAAAAAGGAAACGGATATGGATTTTTCTGTGCTTTTTAAGGATATTCGTCTTTCAGAGGAGGAAAAAGAGAAAATATCACAAAGGCAAATATCTAAAGAAAAACAACTCATGCAAGAAGTAAGCAATAGACAAACGCAAATAGAACAAACACGTGTTGCAGAACAAATAGAAAATGTTTCGGAAAGTGTTGCAAAAGGTATTTTGTTTGGAAAAGACTTTAGCGGCACAGTTTCTAAAATATATGATACC
>DVLQ01000116.1 GCA_018715395.1 Candidatus Coprocola pullicola
TCCACATAATATCCTTTAGACCAAAATTCTCTGTTTCTATATTTATATTTCAACTCACTGAATTGCTCATATAACATCGTGCTGCTTTTTCCTTTCAAATACCCCATAAAACTTGATACACTCATTTTCGGTAGTATCTCTACCAGCATATGCACATGATCCGGACATACTTCTGCCTTTAATATATTCACGCCTTTCCACTCACATCATTTTCTCAATATTTCTCCTATTGCTTTCCTTTTTTCATAATAAAATACTTTTCTTCTATATTTCGGCGCAAACACAATATGATATTTGCAATTCCATTTTGTATGCGATAAACTATGTATATCTGTAATTCCCATATACGGACCTCCTTTTCACTATATTTCTTGCAGTTGGCAAACCGCAATTGTATTATAGTGAAAAGGAGTTTTTACTTTTACCTCAACGCCAGAAGGCTTTTTTGAACCACGCGTCTAACGCGTGGTTTTCTCTATACAAAAAAAAGACTGAAAATATCCGTTTTCAGTCTTTTTTATATTTTAATTTTTTTATACCAAAACACGTCTTGCCGTCACATATGTACCTGCGCTGTAAGAGTCTGTTAAATCCGATACAATCACGCTTGCCGCCTTTCCTGAGGAAGCATGAATATATTTGTTATCTCCCATATAAATACCAACATGAGAAATACTTCCGTTTTTATCAGAATCAAAAAATACCAAATCTCCTGCCGCCAACTCTTCCTTATCTATTTCCACACCATTTGCTGTCATAGCTGCAGAACTTCTATTGAGCGAAACACCAAAGTGTTGCATCACCGCATAAACATATCCGGAGCAATCTACCCCATTTTCTAAATCAGTGCCTGCCCATACATAAGGTGTGCCTAAAAAACGCTGTGCATACTCTATTACTTGCAAACCTTCGCTGGAGGGCGCCGGTGCAATTCGATTAGAAGCAGGTTTTTCTCCTTTTCTCAATGAAACATATTCTGTGCTGACATAACCTGTGGTACCTTTCGCTGTTTGAATTTTCAGCCAGTCTGTACCTGCTTCCAAAACATCAAAAATTTCGCCTCCATCAAGATTTTCTAAAATTTCTCCATTTGTGGAAGCAGAACTTCTCACTCTCAAATTGGAGTCTGCAATGACAACGCCATAAGTTTCTTCTTCTGTTGTGGTTTGTGTTTTTTCTTCATTAGGTTGTTGTTCTTCTACCACTTCTTCCGTTGCAGAAACAACAGGAAGATATGTAAGCATATCGCCTTCTAAATAATCTTGGCTGATATAAGCATTGCCATTATTATAAGCTAATTGATACCAGCCATCCAATTTTCCAATTACTGTAATCACATCGCCATCATTAACTGTTTTAATAATATCGCTTTTTGTATTACTTCCTGTTCTCACATTAACATCACTGCCTTCAACAGTGCCTTCTGCTCTTGTCACATCTAAGTAATCTGCGGAAACATAAGCTTCGTTGCTTCCATTAAATGTTACTTGATACCAATCGCCATCTCTGCCATGAAGTACCAATTCTGTGCCTTTTCCTGCTGTTCCAATCACATCAGAACTCGTACTTGCACCAGAGCGAATATTTACACCATCATCATTGATAGAACCACTTGCCGCTGCAAATGCAGTTGCTGTACTTAATATGCTTGTACCCGCTACTGCCAAAAATACTCTTGTTAAAACTTTACGCATTCCCATAAGAAATATTTCCTCCAAAAATATATTTATTACATATTTGTTACAACTCATTATAGACATTCTTAATAAATTTGTCAAGAAAAACTTATGAAATCGTAAGAATATATTTCTAATATACTGCATATACTATATTTTCAAGCTTTTGAGGCATTTTTAACACTTTATTTTTTACAAAATATTATTAAAAATGATAAAAATATTAAATATTTTTAATACTTTGTCGAAGCTTTTAATGAAACATTTCCCAATTATTTCTTAAATATATTTTATACACACAATTTTTTAAAAAAACTTTCATCTGTTTGGCAAATCGTTTTTCCTATACGGACATAACCTTCTGTTGCTTGCTTATGTCCAAACCAAGTCTGCCAACTGCTCCTGTTTACCTGCTACCCTTAAAAAGTTTTTTTCAACTTTGGTGTCAGATGTTTTCTCAGTTCATCTTTTCTTCATGAATTGGCTATATATTATCTGCATTTTTTTGTTGTATCAATATCATAAAATGCTCTGTTTCTATACTTATCAAATGTTTCTTATAATGTTTCTTTTTCACCTCTCTTTAAAACTTAATACACTCCTTTTAGGAATATCTCTACCAGTATATGTACATGATTTATTCACCCCTTTTTGGTCGCACAATATTTCCCCTATTGCTTTCATAAAGCATTTTTCTACTATGTTTCGGAACAATTACTATTTCATATTTACAATTTGACTTTGTATGGTATAAACTATGTCTATCCATAATACTCAAATCACTTCTACATCAACAATAGAAAACTTTTTAAACCATACATCTAACATATGGTTTTCTTCATACAATCAGCCTCACCCGCTAAACCCATAGTTTTCTCTGCTTTCTTACCAGAAACGCCTTGAACGTTCATCAAGTGCTCTACTTCCTCAACCATCAACTTTGGCAGTTATTTTTATTTTCTTTTATTTATTCATCTGTAAATAGGTTAATGTACAGATTCGATCTGTCATACCGTTTTGCTTTTACTGATTATTGATATATTCACATATTTTTTTATTTTTCCTAACTGTATTAACGCAATATCCTCTACATCAAAATACTCTATTTCTATTTGCATATTATGCAATATCATTTGATTTTCTGGGAGGGGCAGATATGGGAAGATATCGTATAGAAGGCGGATACCCCCTAAAAGGCACATCGACCATAAGAGGAAGTAAAAACGGTATATTGCCTGTATTGGCAGCGGTAATGCAGACGGAAGGAGAAACCATACTACATCAGTGTCCTTTTATTGCAGATGTTTTTTTGACTATGGAAGTACCGGAACAACTAGGCTGTCATGTAAAATGGCAGAAACGGACAGTAACTATTGACAGCCAAAACTGTATTAGTACTGCTATTGATAGCAAAAGTGTGCAAAAAATGCGTTCTTCATTTGTATTTTTAATTTGCATCTCTATCAAAAATAATGCGAGAACTTTTCCCTTTCAAATATCCAACAATTTCTGATACGCTGTATTTGGGCGGTATACCAATCAGCATATGTATATAATCCGGACAACATTCCGCCGCTATCATTGGCTTTTTTCCATATCATTGTCTAAGTATTTTTCCTATTTCAATTTTCATTTTTCCATATAGTATCTGTCTTCTATACTTTGGTACGAGTACAATATAATATTTACATTACTAACTTGTATGTGCCACGATTCATATCAAAGTCTTCTATGCTTTTCTTGGCTGAGTCAATATAATGATAAGGAGGTTTTTTCTTGAAACTAAAGCTGGCTGATTCCTCTAGCATAGCCGAGGATTTTTATTGGTTTACCAAAAAAACACTCTGAAAATATTTTTCAGAGTGTTGATAAACTATTTTTTATAAATGTAATACAGCATAAAAATTTGGCAAACAAAATGTTTCCTAAATGAAATACGCAGTCAGAATTTCCTTTTGACCAGGAAAACAGAGAAGGTATTTCTGCCCATGGAACGAAATGTTTATACTTTTGTTTGCTCGTCAAAGATTTGAATAAAATCAATTTTTAACCAATGGTTGTCAACACCCTCAATACTTTGAAGATATTCTATAGAGTGTTTTCATATTTATTTTAATTTTGACAATTCTTCTTCTAATATTTTTGTCACAATGGCAGGATTTGCCTTTCCTTTGAGCTGTTTCATACATTGTCCCATTAAAAATTTATTTACTTTTTCATTTCCTTCTTTAAACTGTGCAATAGAATCAGGATTAGCCGCAATCACTTTTTCAACCACTTCTTTTACAGCGCTGTCATCATTTACCATTTTCAAATTATTGTCATTAATGTATTTTTCTGGTTCCACATTTTCAGAAAACATCTTTTCAAACACTTCTTTAGCAGTATTTCTATTGACAACGCCCTCTTTCACCAAAAGTATCAATTTTCCAAGATTTTTGGCGTCAAATGAAATATCCTCCGGCAATGTAGAAGTTTCAGAAGCCAATCGAAGTACCTCTCCCATAATCCAGTTAGAAACTTCTTTAGCATTTTTACAAACCTCATAAGCTTCCTCAAATATTTTAACAAGGTCTTTGGAACCTGTAATAATATCTACATCATATTCCGGCAATTTATATTCTGACATATATCTTGCTTTTTTTGCTTCAGGTAATTCCGGTAAAGAAGCTCTTATTTGTTCAATCCATTGATCATCTATTTCAATGGGTACCAAGTCAGGCTCCGGAAAATATCTGTAATCTTGGGCATTTTCTTTTGAGCGCATTGCATAGCTTGTGCCTTTGTTATCGTCCCATCTTCTTGTTTCCTGTATTACTTTTTTTCCTTCTTGAATGAGTTCAATTTGTCTTTGTCTTTCTCCTTCAATGGCTCTGGCAATGGCTTTAAAGGAATTAATGTTTTTCATTTCCGTTCTTGTACCAAGTTCTTTAGAGCCTACCGGTTTTACAGAAAGATTCACATCTGCTCTCAAAGAACCTTGTTCCATTTTACAATCTGAAACGCCTGTATATTGCAATATTGCTTTCAATTTTGTCAAATAAGCAATCACTTCTTCTCCACTGGAAAAATCAGGCTCGCTTACAATTTCCAAAAGAGGTACTCCACAACGGTTATAATCTACCAGTGTACAATCATCCCAAGGGTCATGAATCAACTTTCCGGCGTCTTCTTCCATGTGTATTTCTTTGATACGAATGGACTTTTTTACACCATTGACTTCTATATCAATGTGTCCATTTTGACAAATAGGCAGATATAGTTGTGATACTTGATAAGCTTTTGGCAAATCAGGATAAAAATAATTTTTTCTATCAAATTTGTTATATCTGGTAATTTCACAATTTGTTGCTAAACCTGTACGAATAGCAAATTCTACTACTTTTTTGTTTAACACAGGCAATGTGCCCGGCATACCGCTGCATACCTCACAAACATGTGTATTTGGCTCTCCTCCAAACTCTGTTGAACAGGAACAAAATATTTTTGTATCTGTGGCAAGTTCTGTATGAACTTCCAAACCTAACACGGTTTCAAATTCCATGTTTTATGCCTCCTTCCCCATTGGTGTTTTTGTATGAAAATCTGTCGCAGTCTGAAAAGCCAGTCCTGCATTAAGCAACGTTTCTTCACTAAATGCTTTTCCAATTAATTGCAAACCAATGGGAAGCCCTGCCTTATCAAATCCACAAGGTACCACAAGTCCCGGCAATCCCGCTAAGTTTACAGAAACAGTACAAATATCGCTTAAATACATTTTTAAAGTATCTTTTAAACTTTCACCGATTTTTGGCGCAGTATTAGGCGCTGTTGGCGTCAAAAGAAAATCATATTTGCCAAAAGCCTCATCATAAGACTGCTTAATCAAAGCTTTCACTTGCAAAGCCTTGTTATAATAAGCCTCATAATATCCGCTGCTTAAAACAAATGCGCCAATCAAAATTCTTTTTTTCACTTCAGAACCAAATCCTTCACTTCTGGAGCGATAGTATAAATCTATCAAATCATCGTATTTTTCAGCACAATAACCATATTTGATGCCATCATATCTGGAAAGGTTGCTGCTGGCTTCTGCACAAGCTGCAATATAATAAGCCGGTATAGCATATCGAATCATAGGCATTTTTATTTCTTCCACTGTCGCTCCAAGACTTTCATATACCTTTGCCGCGCTATAGATTGCCTCTTTGATATCAGAATCAATTCCTTCTCCAAAAAATTCCACAGGAATACCAATTTTTTTTCCTTTCATATCTTCACATAATGTAAAAGAAGGTGCCGGTTGATTTACAGAAGTACTGTCTTTTTTGTCATGCCCTGCAATGGTTTTATAAATTTCCGCTACATCTTCCACTGTTTTTCCCATAGGACCGATTTGGTCTAATGAAGAGGCATACGCAATCAAACCATAACGAGAAACTGTGCCATAGGTTGGTTTTAATCCTGTAATACCACAATAAGACGCAGGCTGACGAATAGACCCGCCCGTATCAGAACCAAGGGTATAAAAAGCCTCCTCTGCCGCTACTGCCGCCGCAGAACCTCCGCTGCTGCCTCCCGGCACATGTTCTGTATTCCAAGGGTTTTTTGTCACTCCAAAATAAGAAGTTTCGGAAGTACTGCCCATAGCAAATTCGTCCATGTTTGTTTTGCCAACAATGACAGCGCCGGCATCTTGTAATTTTTGTACTGCCGTTGCAGTATAAATTGGTTTAAATGTTTCTAGCATACGACAAGCGCAAGAAGTCTGCATACCTTTGGTACACATATTATCTTTTACAGCAGTGGGAACGCCGGCTAAAGGAGAAAGCAATTCCCCAGCATCAATTTTTTTCTGTACTGCCTCTGCCTGTGTCAATGCTTCTTCCTTGCACACAGTCACATAGCAATGATAGGTTTGTTCTCTTTTTTCAATGTTTTCCAAAACAGCTTTTGTTGCTTCTACAACGCCTACTTCTTTGGATTTTATTTTTTTGCCCAGCTCCAATGCGGACAGTTGACATAATTCCATTATTCGCAACCTCCTATTCTACCGCTTTTGGTACTTTGAAACAACCTTCTTTTTTATTGGCTGCATTCAAAATAATCTCTTCTCTGTTAATGGAAGGCTGTACCACATCTTCACGAAATACATTTTTTACAGGGAAAGCATGACTCATTGCCTCAATCTCTGTTGTATCCAATTCATTTAATATATCCATATATTCTATTATCTTGCTGATTTCTTCTTTTGTTTTTTCTCTTTCTTCTTCCGAAATATGAAGACGAGCCAATATTCCTACATAATCTAGCAACTCATCTGTAATTTTCATATATGCCCTTCCTTTCTCAAACAAAATCTTACATAATTTTATCAGACTTTGTAAGACTACCGCCTTTTTAAACGGCAAGTATTTACAAATCATGAAAATATATCACTTTGCACAAAGTTTATCCAAAACTATCTATTGTGCGCCAATTTATCATATCAATTGACAGTTACATTTTATTATGGTTCCAATCTGCTCATATCTCTTGGGAACATAGACGCTACACGAACATTGGATTCGTTCATCAATTTCATGCAAAGTCTTTCCAAACCGATTCCCCATCCGCCATGAGGAGGCATACCATGCTTATGAATCATCAAATAGCTTTCAAAATCAGCCGGGTCCAATCCTTTTGATTTCATTTTTTCTACTTGCGTATCATAATCGTCAATTCTTTGACCGCCTGTTGTAATTTCCATACCTCTAAACAATAGGTCAAAGCTTAATGTATATTTATTGTCCTCTGGGTCGTCCATAGCATAAAAAGGACGTTTTTTGACAGGATAATGTGTTACAAACACAAATTCACTGTTATACTTTTCTGCAAATAATTTTGAAATAAGCTGTTCTTCCTCCGGCTCCAAATCATAAGGGTCTTTGATTTTTCTATTATATTGCTCTGCAATCATTTCCTTGGCATCTTTAAAGCGCACGCTAGGAATTTTATCAATTTCAGGAATAGGTATGTTTAAAATTTTCACTTCTTGAGCATATTCTGTTTTCAAAAGCTCCATAGTGTATTTCAAAGCCCCTGTTTCCACTTCCATCAAATCTACAAAACTGTCAATAAATCCCATTTCCATATCAATGCCCATATATTCATTCAAGTGTCTTGCCGTATTATGTTTTTCCGCTCTAAAAACGTGGCTGATTTCAAACACTCTTTCAAAAACACCTACCAGCATTTGTTTATAAAACTGAGGACTTTGTGCCAAATATGCCTTTTTTCCAAAATAATCCAGTTTAAATATATTTGCTCCGCCTTCTGCGCCATTTGCTACAATTTTAGGCGTATTAATTTCTGTAAAACCATTTTTGATAAAATAGTCCCGAAAACCTCTTATAATTCCTTCTTGTATTTTAAAAACAGCACGTTCTCTATTATTTCTTAATGTGATAGGACGCTGTGCAATATTTGTTTCCAAAGACATTCCCAATTTTCTTTTGGAAAGATTGATGGCAGGTGCTTCTTTTGGTTTTGTCAAAATATTTACTTCCAATAAATGAATTTCAAAGCCACCCGGAGCTCTTTCATCTTTTTTCAGCGTGCCTTCTGCCTGTATAGACATTTCTACACCCAAATCCTCCAACGCAAAGTGAGATTGCCCTTTATTAAATACACACTGCACAAGACCATCTCTTTTACGCAGTGTCAAAAATCCAAAATCACCCATATTTTTAATGGAATATATCATACCATGTGTTTTTACTACAGTATTATCCTCCGCCTGCATCAACTCGGCAATTTCCATATCTTTTGTCTCACAGCTTCCTGTTACAAAATCCATTTTATTCTCTCCTTTTATCACTCAGTAATATAGTTGTAAAATCTATTTGATAAAATAGCACAATATTTTACTAGATATTACATTACATTATAAGATACCATAATTTCACAGCAAAAGCAATGCTATTGTATGCAAAAAGCCTCTCTCAGTCAAGAACATCATCTATAAACTGTCCTTTTTCATAAAATAGCTCTCCGTCAGCATATATTTTTCCTTCTGCCTTCATATCGTTTATCATATCCCAATGAATGGCAGACTCATTTTTTCCTCCCGCTTCTTGAAATGCTTCTCCAATGGCCATATGCATAGAACCGCCTATTTTTTCATCAAACAATATATTTTTGGTATGTTTTTGTATGTTATAATTTGTACCAATGGCTACCTCTCCAAAATATCTAGAGCCTTCGTCTGTATCAATATAAGAAAACAAATTTTTTTGTTTTTCTGCATTTTTGCAACTAGCTTGCACAATTCTGCCTTCTTTTACAACCAGCTTAACTTCTTCAAATTCATGTCCATTGATAATAGAAGGATAAGAAAATGTAATATAACCATTGATATCGTCTTCTACAGGAGAAGTAAATATTTCACCATCGGGAAAATTTTCTTTTCCACAGCAATTAATCCATTTTCTTCCGGAAATATTGACTACAATATCTGTGTTTTTAGAAATAATATGAAGTTGTTTTTTGGTATTTAAATATTCTACCCATTTTTGCTGATATCTTTCCATTTCACGCCATTTTTCCACAGGATTTTCTTCATTCAAAAAACCGGCCGTATAGACAAACTCCTCATATTCTTCTAAGCTCATGCCTGCATTTTGCGCATCTGCATTAGTAGGGAATTGGGTACCACACCAACGCAAAGAGCCATCTCCCATTCTTTTGGAATATATTTTTCTATTTTCTTGGTTTGCCAATCTTCTTTTTTTAAGCTTTTGGCTGTCTGCATTTTGAAATGTTTTGATATTCTCACTTCCCCATGCGCTAATCCAAACATCGCTTTTTGCACATTCTCCAAAACGAAAATTGGGCTGCGCAATTTGCTCGTCATTTCCCTGCTTTACAATCATAGCATCAACCGAAGGAATCTCTACAAAATATTTCACAATTCCTCCTGCTATGGTTGCCTGTCTTGCCACTGCTTGAATAAACGGAATTGCCACATCTTCTGCCGAAATACAAACTTCATCTGACGCTTTTACCTCTGTTGCATATTCTACCAGCACTTTTGCAAGCTTTTCTAATCTTTCATCTTTCATAACTATTTCATTCCTTTACTATTTCATTTCTTTCTTTTTTTGCAATTTTTTCAGTATATCACTTCCCAAAAAATTTTGCACATTCTCCAAAACGAAAATTCGGCTGTGCAATTTGCTCATCATTTGCCTGCTTTGCAATCATAGCCTCAACCCAAGGAATGTCTACAAAATATTTCACAATTCCTCCTGCTATACTGCCTGTCTTGCCACTGCTTGAATAAATGGAATTACCACATCTTCTGCTCAAATGCAAACTTCATCCGATGCTTTTACCTCTGTTGCATATTCTACCAGCACTTTTGCAAGCTTTTCTAATCTTTCATCTTTCATAACTATTTCATTCCTTTACTATTTCATTTCTTTCCTTTTTTGCAATTTTTTCAGTATATCACTTCCCAAAAAATTTTGCACATTCTCCAAAACGAAAATTCGGCTGTGCAATTTGCTCGTCATTTCCCTGCTTTACAATCATAGCGTCAACTGAAGGAATATCTACAAAATATTTCACAATTTCTCCTGCTATACTGCCTGTCTTGCCACTGCTTGAATAAATGGAATTGCCACATCTTCTGCCGAAATACAAACTTCATCTGACGGTTTTACCTCTGTTGCATATTCTACCGGTACTTTTGCAAGCTTTTCTAATCTTTCATAATCATTTCATTTCTTTCTCTTTTGCAATTTTTTTCAGTATATCACTTCCCCAAAAAAACCACAATAAATTTTCATCATACAGTTTTGAGAATATACACCCTTTATATAAATTTTGCTTGACTTTTTATCATTCTGTCAGTATCATAAAAAAATAAGAAAAAAACCATGACGGAAGGTTAGTAAAAAAGCTCTTTGTGTTCAGAGAAAAGGCGGCTGCTGAAAGCCTAAACAAATCTTTTTGAACCTGCTTCTCGAGTTCTGTAGCAAAAACTACAGCGTAAAACTGCGTTAAAGTCTTAAGAGGACAATTGTTTTTATTGTCAACAAGGGTGGCACCGCCGTGACTTGGTCCCTTTTTTGGGAATGCAAGTCTTTTTTTATGCTTCAAAAATAGTATGTCAAAAAGTTTTAAACTGATATCCTCAAAGCCTTTTTGAAATATTGTTTGCAAATTCATTGTCTTTGTAGAAAACAAAAAACGCCCTCTTTTGCTCATTTTTCTGTTATTGCCAAAACAAGGCTATGAACAGATCTAATGATAAAAATATTATTTCCATATTTGTTTTTTTCAAATCCGATTACAAGCTCTGTTCACTTAACATAAAAATAAAAGTAAAGAAATTTGTGACAAATATATTTTGATGTTCATATTTATCTTTTCTGTAACGTCAAAAAATAAAAAAGCAATGAAAACAGAAAATAGCAAAATATTGAAAAATAAATGTTATATTTATGTATAAAAATAGCTCCTTTCTGAGAGAAACTGTTTTTGTTATCATTTTATTTTACTTTCAATCAGGAGCTGTTGTCTATATTATTTTAATGTAACAGAATCTTATTCTATTTTTAGGAGGAATACTTTATGGCGAAAGAAAAAAAACTGGTGGAAGCAATCACAGATATGGAAAAAGATTTTCCACAATGGTACACAGATGTTGTAAAAAAAGCAGATTTAGCAGACTATTCTCAACTAAAAGGCTGTATGATTATACGTCCTTATGGCTATGCCATTTGGGAGTTATTGCAAAGACAAATGGATGAACGTTTTAAACAAACAGGGCATGAAAATATCTATATGCCTATGTTTATACCAGAAAGTCTTTTACAAAAAGAAAAAGACCATGTGAAAGGCTTTGCGCCGGAGGTGGCTTGGGTAACCCATGGAGGCGATACACAATTACAGGAAAGAATCTGTGTTCGTCCTACTTCCGAAACATTATTCTGCGAACATTATTCAAATATTATACAATCTTATAGAGATTTGCCAAAGCTGTATAATCAATGGTGTTCTGTTGTCCGCTGGGAAAAAACAACGCGACCATTTTTACGTACAACAGAATTTTTATGGCAGGAAGGACACACCGCACATGCTACAGCAGAAGAAGCACAGGAAGAAACTATCAAAATGCTCAATGTCTATGCTGAGTTTTGCCATAACGTATTGGCAATCCCTGTTATAAAAGGAGAAAAAACTGCAAAAGAACGTTTTGCCGGCGCAAAAGCAACCTATACCATTGAAAGTTTAATGCATGACGGAAAAGCTTTGCAGTCCGGCACAAGCCACAACTTTGGAGATGGATTTGCAAAAGCTTTTGATATACAATATACAGATAAAGATAATCAGCTTCAATATGTTCATCAAACATCATGGGGCGTTTCTACCCGTCTGATGGGCGCTATTATCATGGTGCATGGCGATAACAGTGGTCTTGTACTGCCTCCAAAAATCGCGCCAATACAAGTTATTATCATTCCCATTGCGCAGCACAAAGAAGGCGTATTAGAAAAAGCTGAAGAATTAAAAACAGCTCTTGAAACTGTTTCAAGAGTAAAATTAGACTCCACTGATAAGTCTGCCGGTTGGAAATTTAGCGAATATGAAATGAAAGGTGTTCCTATTCGTTTAGAGATTGGACCAAAAGATATTGAAAAAAATCAAGTTGTATTGGCTCGCCGTGACACAGGCGAAAAAGAAGTTGTTGCTATGGATAACTTACAAACAAGAGTACAACAGCTTTTGGAAGAAATACAGTCAAACCTCTTAAAAAAAGCCCAACAACGTCGGGATTGCAAAACATATATTGCAAAAACAATGGAGGAATTTGAAAAACAAATCAATGAAACGCCGGGATTTATCAAAGCAATGTGGTGCGGAGAACAGGCCTGTGAAGACGTCATCAAAGAAAAAACCGCTGCTACTTCTCGCTGTATTCCTTTTGAACAAGAGCATCTTTCAGATACTTGTATTTGTTGCGGAAAGCCTGCAAAACATATGGTATACTGGGGCAGAGCATACTAATAAAAACGACCTTTTTAGAACGGTTCCGTCTAAAATAACAATTACAAACCAAGCGGTTAACAACTTCTTTATAACAAAAAACATCTGCTTTGGATAATAAAAATATATTTTTTATGATTAATCTAGTTTTACAACAAAAAATGTCAAATATCCTTTTAATATTTTTATTATTGTAAAATTATTGTAAATTATAAAGTTGTCTACAAAATCGGCAACTCTTTGTCAAAAATGCATTTCAGAATTTAAAAAATAGATAGATGCATAAACAGTGCGTTCCATCAGCATAAATGCCTTCAGACGCACTGTTTTGATTGTAAAAAATAAAATTCGACTACTGATTGCATTTGAGAAACGCTTTTTTTAGCAAACTTTTTGACTTTGTTGCATTTATATGAGTTTGTTCTCCAAAAATGGTTTGAATTGTGAAAATCCTCGCAAATACAGACTTTTTCATTTGTTAGAACATTCAAAACAATAATAATTTTTGAAGATTTGGCACCAAATGACACTCAGATTTCCTATGGTCATATAAAACGATACGGTCACATATAAGGAAATACCATACTAACAAGGACGGCCGGTTCTGTTACTTAACCATGCAAAGGCTACTTGAAAAATAGATTGATTAGAGATAAGCGAGTTTCTATAACAATAAACTTGTTGTATAATGAAAAAAGGAAGGTGTATATATTGAATCTAAAGAATGCATTGTGTTCTGTGGAAATTTCGATAGATACAACATATAGCGTTCAATCTTCTGACAACAAACATTATAATTTGGAATTGAACCCAAACAATTATAGGCATAACGATTACTATAAGACATTCGCTATCCATATTGACTTGTTCAATAGTGAAATAGATATTGCTTTGGTTGGAGATTTTTATTGCTATGAATCCGATTGTGCTGTTCTTGATGGTAAAGTATTGACTATTATGCAAAATAACACTATATCACAAATATGTATTGATAATGGAGCATTGATACTCCATAAAGAGTTTGAATGTTGTGGATGTACCTTTGGTTTATATCGTGTGACAAATGGATATATCATTTATGGTGAAATCGAAATTGTAATGTTAGATTTGAACTTCGATAAGTTGTGGGCATTTAGTGGCAGAGATATTTTTGTATCTCAAACAAGAAAGGATGTTTTTGTACTTGGTGAACATTCTATCAAGTTATATGATTGGGAAGATAATTTCTACGAAATAGATTATACAGGAAAATTGATTAGTGAGCAGACGAAACAATGATATGATTTCTTCTCAAATCAAAAAGTATATTGTTGATGTATGAAAATATTTATAGAGTTGCTAACAAGTAAAAATCATTTTTACTTCCGCAGACAAAAACGAGTGGTTTTTACCCAAAGAGTACCCCTTTTCTATGCTTGCTACGGAACTTTTTGCAATGGAATGGAAGGAATAATCTAAACAGGTTGCATTTCTCTTTGAAATGTTATGTAGTTAAGTAGTGTTTTTAAGCCAAGAGGTATAAAATATACCTGTCTTATCAATTTTAGCATTTGCAAAGTCCTTATTTGCAAGGCTTATTGAATCACATAAGAACGTAAAATTAGGATTGTCTTAAACTTGTCTTTTGAAGTAAAGAAATACCATATTATGTTTGTTTTTGTTTACCTTATTTGTGGTGTTAAAATGTGCGCAACTCTACAAAACCACCCGTATACAGATATAAAGCGATAAATAAAAATACGCCAAAAAGTCTTGGTTTTAGTGCTTTTAAATATTTTCTATAAACACTTAAAAAGGCTTACAGAATGTATCTATCAGTAAAAAATATAATTTATCTACACGCTGAGGCTTTTTTTATTTTATCACTTTTTATTCAACATGGCATTTGCTACTGCTGTTTATGTATATTCAGTATGTTTTTTTCGCGTTCCGGATTTCTAACGCTAACCTCTATATTACCCTTGATTTCTTCTATGGTTTTTTTCATCTTTATTTTATCTATATTTTCTTTTAAGGCACTTATCACATCAAATTCGTCTTTTACTATTTTACAAATATCTACCTAAAGTTCTTCTGTATTAGCATATGACTAAACAAAAGAAGATTGACACTACAACCTCTGTTTTTTATAATGGCATTGGTAAGCAATGTTATGGAAAAAACAGGAAATATTTTTTATAATGTTTTTCCATATAATTGAAACAGTTTGCAATGTTCATTGTCAAATCTTCTTTTGTTGTGAGTACTTTTGCTTTAAAAACTACTTTTTTCTCTGAAACAACGCCGCTGTATCCATTTCTAATGATTATACTTTCCTCTTTTGATAACAACAAATAAAATGTCTTATTTTTCTTTATTATGACACGAAATATAAAATTTATCAATAAAATAATCGTTATGTTATAATATCTTTATATCTTTTTTAATGAATCTTTTTTATTCTCCGCAAGCAATTAACAAATGATATATGGGGGCAAGCATACGAAATCCTTCTATAAGCTGTTCATACAACTTTTCATGATACAATTCTTGAAAATTTTTACTTTCTTTTATAAAACTAATATTTTTTCTGTTTAACCACTGTTGTAAATCATGCGACTGGTCTTGAAAGCGATTTCTTTTATAATATTCTCCATCTAAAACAAATGTATCTTGTTTTTCAAAAGCCTTTTTCGCCTCCAAAAACCGCTTATCTTGATTCAATATCATGTTGCGAAGGACTTCCATTTGTTTTGGAGGCGCATGATAATAGCCACAGCCATACCTAAAGAATCTGGGAGAATATTCCATAAAAAATACAGGAGAATGAAACTTTTTTTTATCTCTTGCAAATACACACCACATCACATCTCTATACAATGTTTTATCTTTTGAAAATCGAATATCTCTATGTACTCTGGAAATACTTTTTCCTACTTTTGGCACTACAATCAATAATGGGTCAATTTCATGCAAAGGCTTTTCCAGCTTTTCCACCAATTCCACCATAGGTTGCAGTACAAATTTCTGAAATTCTTCTTTATGTTCTATATACCATTGTCGACTGTTTTTGATTCGGTTTTCCCATAAAAACTCCAATGTTTTTTCACTAATAGGCATTTTCTTCCTTCCTTTCCAAAAAATATAGTGTTTTTTATTATATCAAAAAATCCTCCATTCGCCTAGCATGTGGTTTTTGACATGGAGGCATAGTGCTCTGTTCCTCGTCGATACATAAACGTATAACTTAGTCTGCCAACTGCGCCTCTGTTACCTGCTGCCCTTAAAAGAATTTTCCTATTTGGCCGTCAGCTGTTCTTTCAGTTGATGTTAAAATATTCTGTCTACATTTTTTCTGCTATATCAATATAATAGCTTTTACACCAAAACTCTCTATTTTTATACTTGTATTTCAAATCACTAAATTGTTTATATATAACATTGTGCTGCTTTTGTCTTTTAAATACTTCATACACTCATTTTGGGCGACATTTCTACCAGAATGTACTATACTTCCACATTACTCTTTTCTACTCACATAATTTTTTTCAATA
>DVLQ01000117.1 GCA_018715395.1 Candidatus Coprocola pullicola
TCTTAGCGAGGAAGAAAGGCAGCTTGTTCTCCACGCTCTGATTGACTTCCGCAACAAGCTGATTGCGGCGGGCAGATATACGGACTGTGTGGACGAACTGCTGATAAAGGTCATGTACGCAAAGACGAAAAAGATAAAAATACGGTAACGGAGGAAATGACAATGGCAAAATCAATCTTTGAACAGTTGGGCGGCGCTTATGAACAGCAGGGGGATTATCTTCTTCCCTGCCTTACAGTACCCGCCGAAAAAGAACAGCCGATAGGCGTATGGGGGCAACGGCACCTGCGGTATCTGAAAGAGTACCGCAGAGCCACCTACATAACCCTGCTCACAAGCGGTAAGCTGAATGATTACCTTGCCGACATCGACAGGCAGACGCAGGAGCGCATGGAAAGGCTCACAGAGCAGATGAAACGGGCGCAGGGCGCAGAACAGCTAAAGGCGGAAAATGCCTTAGAATGGGTGCAGAGAATGAATAACATACGGGCGTGTGCAAAGGAGATTGTGGAGAGGGAGATTATTTACGCATAACGGATTGGGCGGCAGAGAAAAATCTTTGCCGCCAGATTTTTCTATTGTCCGCTTGACTTTATTCTACAAGTAGAATATAATATTCATATTCTACTTGTGGAATACCTGATTGCTAAAGGAGAAAATACTGATATGCTTAAACATGGAATATTGGGCTTACTAAACTATGGAGATATGACAGGCTATGAAATTCACGAGGCTTTTGAAAACTCATTAAATTTTTTTTGGCTGGCACAAACAAGTCAGATTTATCGTGAACTTGATGTTTTAGAAAAAAATAAATGGATTGAAAAACAAATTGTTGAACAATCTGGCAAACCAAATAAAAAAATCTGTTCTATTACCGAAGAAGGACGGCAGGAGTTGTTGCGTTGGTTAAATTCTCCAGATATAAATACAGATATGCGCTCTCCTACTTTAATGAAAGTCTTTTTTATGGGTGAATTGCCGGGTTCATGCAGCCTAAGCTTTTTCAAGGAACTTAAAGAAAGGTATTGCGCTGCTTCAGAAGCCCTCAAACAAACAGACATTTCTATTACTTCGTATCAAGAGATGATACCAGATAAAAAGAGTGTATTATTTTGGAAAATGACAGCCGATTTTGGAAAGCGATATACTCAAATGTATCTTGAATGGATTGAATCCTGTATTCATATTTTGGAAAATATGGAGGAATAGCAATGAATATTCTTGTAATCAACGGAAGTCCAAAGGGAGAACGCAGCAATACGCTCCGGCTCACAAACGCCTTTTTAGAAGGAATCTGCCATTCTCAGAAAGATTGTTTCCCTGATATTGATCGGCTCCATATTGCACAAATGGATATTAACTCCTGCCTTGGATGTTTTTCCTGTTGGAAAACTACTCCTGGAAAATGTTGCATTTATGATGATATGAACATAATTCTTGAAAAGTTATTATGGGCTGACCTGACAATTTGGAGTTTTCCTCTGTACTATTTCAGTTTGCCTGGAAAGCTAAAAACCGTTATAGACAGGCAACTCCCTTTATCGTTACCTTTTATGTTGTCTAATGCAGAGGGAGGGGGACATCCTACCAGATATGACATGAGTAAAAAGAAAACCGTTTTAATTTCTACTTGCGGATTTTATACAGCAAAACAAAATTACGATAGTGTAACAGCACAATTTGACAGGATTTGCGGCAAAGGAAACTATACCACTTTGTTTTGTGGAGAAGGCGAACTGTTCAGAGTACCAGAATTATCAAAGCGTACAGACGAATACCTTGCAGTTGTTCAGCAGGCAGGACAAGAGTATGCTTCTGGCGGTATCAAAGCAGAAACAAACGCAAAACTACAGGAATTGCTATTTCCGAGAGATGTTTTTGAGCGTATGGCAGACGCAAGCTGGGGAATAACACATACAGGCGAAAAGGAAGATTTTTCGCTGACCTTTACCAAGCAAATGGCTGCACTTTATAACCCAACAGCGTATCGTGGAACAGATATCATTTTAGATATGGATTATACGGATATTGGAAAGCGTTATCGTATTATCTTAGGAAAAACAGGGAGTCGTGTTAAGGAGCAGTTTCATGAAAAACCAACAACTGTCATTCACACACCATTTCATGTATGGCAGTCGATTGCTGCTGGGGAAATAGAAGGTTGTGCCGCTTTAATGAAACATCTATATTCTGTCGAAGGCGATTTTGACTTAATGCTGAAATGGGACGATTATTTTGGACAACACAAAAATGCAGATATAACAAAAGATAACCCAACAAAACATGGAAAAACAGATATGCGCTATGTTTTAATCCCATGGATTGTGTTTTGGATTGCCGCCAATATCCATACTTTTTGGGGGAGCATGATAAGTATTTTTGTTTGCTGCTTATTACCTTTGCTGTTCTTTAAAAACAAAAAAACAGTTTATGATGTAATTTCTGGCGCATTGGTAAGCATATTTTCAATGTTGCTGCTTATCAACTTGTCGGCTGTTATTGTAATGCCGTTGTCTTATTTAGCATTTGGTATTATGTGGAGCATATCCGCTTGCTTGAAAATACCTCTTTCGGCAGAATATTCTATGAATGATTACGGTGGAGATGACGCATTGAAAAATCCTATGTTTATCAAGACAAATCGTATTTTAACTGCAGCATGGGGCATTCTTTACTTAATTACACCTGTTTGGACATATTTCATTATGTGTACTGCCGCAGGAAGTTATATCGGAATTATAAACTCTATACTTCCAGCAATTATGGGGATATTTACTGCATGGTTTCAAAAATGGTATCCACGCAGAATAGCAAAAGGAAATTGAATTTATTAAAGGGTAAATACACAATGAAAAAAGTAGAATGGATTATATGCCCTGTTTGCGGTAATAAAACCCGTGACAGAATTAGAGAAGATACCGTATTGAAGAACTATCCTCTCTACTGTCCTAAATGCAAACGAGAAACTTTAATCAATGCGAAAGAATTACATATAACTGTCATCAAAGAGCCAGACGCATAGACGCAGAGCCGATGAACTTGTGAGTTACCTTACGGATCATCGGTTCTTTCTTTTTCGGATAGTGCTAATCAGTCCGCCATATAAAAAAACGGAGTTTTGACGGACTGTATTGTTATGCCCTAACGCTCCCTCTAAACCTGTTTTGAGTTTGGAGGGATTTTTTGCGTCTTTCTTCATTTCCTATCCTGCCGCTGATCCGTGCGGCGTTCTACATATTACCAGACAGGAACGAGGATAACCTGTTAAAAAATCCTTGTTCTGATATGGCTCTTTTATGTGCTAAAAAGAGATGCCAAATATCTACATAAAAGAGTTTTTACTTCTCATAGCCGCAATGGTCTGACAGCCTTTGCGGTTTTTCTTTTGT
>DVLQ01000118.1 GCA_018715395.1 Candidatus Coprocola pullicola
GTATTTTGTTTTAAAAGAAAAAATATAATTGAGGAGAAAAAATAACATGAGAAAAAAACAAAAAGTAATTGATAGAGAGAAATTAGTAGATATTAGAGATGTGGTGATAGATAGAAATTTGCCAAAAGAAGAAAGAATAAAAGAATATGTTAGACAAATTAAAAATCCATACTGCTTTAAATGTGGAAAATATGTTGTCATATCGAAATTTTCGGAAAATGGCTTATCATTGGAGAATTGTTTAAAAGGAATATTATTGTAATAAATTTTTGATAGACTTCTTGTAAAAAGTGTGGTATACTATCATTGGAAAAAGGATATAAACTGAATAAGGGAAATTGTATCACTCTTGAATTTACGGGAGAAGTCTGTAAATTTTTAAGGAGTGATTTTTTTATGCCCAAATATCAGGCAATCAGTTATACCAGACTTTCCTATACCAATGAAAAAGAAAACGAAAGCAATAGTATTACAAACCAAAAGGCTTTGATTAGAGATTTTGTGAAAAAACATTCGGATATTGAAATTGTATCTGAAAAGGTGGACGATGGTTACACAGGAATTTTGTTTGACAGACCAGCATTTCAGGAAATGATGGAAGAAATTAGAGCAGAAAAAGTAAATTGTATTATTGTAAAAGATTTATCCAGATTTGGTAGAGATTATATTCAAACAGGAAAATATTTAAGACAAATACTACCTTCGCTTGGTGTGCGATTTATTGCTATTAACGACAATATCGACACTTTAAAAGAAAGTTGTAACGATTTAGCGGTTTCCTTAAAAACGATTATCAATGATGCTTACAGTCAAGATATTTCTAAAAAGATAAGAAGTGTTTTAGAGGAAAAAAGAAAAGAAGGATTGTATGTGGCTTCTTTTACACCTTATGGTTATCAAAAGTCAGAAGAAAATAAAAATCAGCTTGTGATTGACCAATCAGCTGCAACCATTGTAAAAGATATTTTTAAAATGAAATTGGACGGCATGAGTGCAGCAAAAATTGCTGATGTACTGAACGAAAAAGGCATTCTTTCTCCAGTTATGTATAAAAAACAAAATGGATATGCCTATGCAAAGGGCGGATACATTACAGAAGATAATGCAAAATGGTCTGCAACCACCATACTTCGCATATTAAAAAATGAAATTTACACTGGAACAATGGTGCAAGGCAAAAAAACAACATACAATTACAAACTCAAAAATATTATCAAAAAGCCAAAAACAGAATGGGTATATGTAGAAAATACACATGGAGCTATCATTTCTAAACAAGAATTTGATTTAGTACAGAATATTCTTTTTTTGGATACTCGAACAGCACCTTGCCAGGAAAGTGTATATTTGTTTTCTGGTTTGTTGATTTGTGCAGATTGTGGAAGTCGCATGACAAGAAAAACAGTAACTTACAAGAACAAAAAATACTTTTACTATTATTGTCCAACAGGCAAAAAAGGCTGTACCTCTTCCCATATGATAAAAGAGGACGAGCTGGTAGCTTGCGTTTTAGAGAGTGTGAAAAAACATATTAGCAGTATTATTTCTCTGGATAATTTGCTAAATAGTGTGGAATTTGAAAGAATGAATCAAAGCATTGTACAAAAATATGGCAAAGAAATTACTGAAATAGAGCAGACAGCGGAAGAAACAAAAGAGTTTAAATCCTTATTGTATGAAAATTACATCAAAGGAATTTTGCCAAAAGAAGATTATAGAATGTTGAAACAGGAATATACGCAAAAACAAGAAATTGCAGAAAAAGAAATTTCTGCATTAAATGAAAAATTAGAAAAAGAGCTGTGGCACAACCGAAAAGAATGGATAGAACATTTTAAAAAGTTTTCAAATATCACAGAATTAGATAGAAATGCAGTCATTCAGTTAATACAGTCTGTAAAAATTTTTGATAACAAACAGATTGAAATTACATTTCGCTATCAATCGGAATATGAGGAAACAGTAAAATTGTTCAAAGCAAAAAAGGAGGTTATGTAACATGGCTAGAAAAAGCAGAAAAAATATTGCTTCTAATGAAATTCCTGTTTCAAAATCGAATTTTGTAATCCATACCGCTTTTTACATTCGATTATCCGTTGAGGATATAAGAAACAAGGGAAATTCCATAGAACATCAGCAAATGCTGTTAAGGAATTTTATAGCAGTCAATCCAGAATTTCAAGTAGTAAAAACATATATTGATAATGGCAAAACTGGTACAAACTTTGAACGTCCAGCATTTCAAGAAATGATGCAGGACATAGAAGCAGGGAAAATACAGTGTGTCATGGTAAAAGACCTTTCCAGATTGGGAAGAAATTATATTGATACAGGGTATTACATACAAAGTTATTTTCCAGCATATAAAGTACGTTTTATTGCTTTAAATGAAAACTTTGATACAGAAAAAGAAGATGCGAATACAATGTTGCTTCCAGTGTTAAATATGATAAACGAATCTTATGCATTAGACACCAGTAAAAAAGTAAGAGAACAGGCAATAAGAGATATGAAAGAAGGTAAATTTATAGGTGATAAAGCACCTTATGGTTATAAAAAATCGCCTAATGATTGTCATAAGTTAATTGTTGATGAAGAAACAGCACCTGTTGTAAAGCAAATTTTTCAGTGGGTATTAGAAGGAGTTTCATTTGAAAAAGTAGTAATTTTATTAAATGAAGCAAATATTTTAACACCTGGAGTTTATGCGAAAGAAAAAGGCTTGATTTCAAGTGAAAAATTAATTGGAAAAGGTTATTGGCAAACATTGACGATTGCTAAAATTTTGAAAAATGAGATTTATACAGGTGATATGATACAAGGAAAATCAACTAAAATAGGAAATAAACAAGTAAGGACAGAGAAACAAGATTGGATTACAGTAAAAAATACCCATGAAGCGATTATATCAAAAGAAGTATTTCAAAAAGTACAGAAATTATGTGAGAAAAAAACAGAAAAGAGTAAATCTCAAAATAAAATTCCTTATGCAGAAAATATACTCAAAGGAAAGGTTTTTTGCAAGTGTTGTGGAAGAAGTTTGCACTATTATAGAGATAAAAAAAAGGAATATCTTTTTCATTGCATTAGCAATTATCGTATTAAAAAAGGTGTTTGTGAAGGTGTTTATATAAAGCAAACAAATTTGTTTGAAAAGATTCTTTTTCTTTTTTGCCAAAAAAGAAATTTGTTTTTAGAAAAAGAGCCGTTTTTGCAGCAACAAATCAATCATATGCAAAACAACATAGTATTGTGGAAACAAAAACAATCAAAACTAGAAACACAGCTGAGCGAAAAAAAATTGTATCTACAAACCTTATATGAAAATCTTGCTAACAGAGTGATTACACAGACAAAATACAAAGAATTGAGAGAAAATTATCAAAACGAAATTGAAAATTTGCTTTCTGAACTATGTTGTTTAGAAGAAATACAAAAAAATGGAACTCAAAAAATAGAAAATATATTAAAATTAAAAGAAGTGTTTCAATCAACACAAATTTCAAATATGACAAAAGAGTTTGCACATACATTCATTAAAAGAGTGGAGGTTGCTTCAAGTGGTGCTGTAACAGTAATATTTTGCTTTGATAAGCTGTTAAAAGAATTAGAGGTGAAATTGTATTGAGTGATTACAAAATTGCCTTTTATATTCGACTTTCTATAAATGACAAAAGAATAGAAAGTAACAGTATTGAAAATCAAAGGTTATTGCTGCAAAGATATGTAGAAAATATGGAATGCCAAAATATAAAAATTTTAGAATTTGTTGATAATGGTTATAGCGGCACAAATTTTGAAAGACCGGCAATACAAGAGCTTTTAGAACTTGTCAGAGTCTATCAAATAGACTGCATTATTGTAAAAGATTTCTCTCGTTTTGGGAGAAATCTTTTACAAACAGGTTATTTTTTAGAACAGGTTTTTCCACTGTATCATGTGCGATTTATTTCTATTAACGAAAATTATGACAGTGATGAAGCAAAAAATAACACAGGAGGTATTTCAGTTACCCTACAATTTTTGAGAAATGAATATTATAGCAGAGATTTATCAGAAAAATCAAAAAGTGTAAAGTATTCTAAAATGCAAAAAGGAGAGTACATTTCAAAAAATTGTCGTTATGGTTATAAAAAAGGAAATAATACATTAGAAATTGATGAACCAGCAGCAAATATAGTCAAATTCATATTCCAATTAGCACTGCAAGGTAACAATTATACAAAAATTGCAAAAGAATTATACAATAAAAAAATTGTTACTCCAGATATTTATAAAAAACATAAAAGAAAATGTAAAACATCGGAAGTATATAATCCTTATATTTGGTCTTTGTCAACAATTCAAAGAATCCTTTCCGATGAACAGTATATTGGAACATATATAATGAGAAAAACTGTCACAAAAGAACTTGGAGAAAGAAGTGTAAAAAGAGAACAAAAAGATTGGATAAAAATTCCAAATCATCATAAAGCAATTATTGAAAAAGATGTTTTTGAACAAGTGCAAAAACAATTCTCTCATTTAAAAATAGAAAGTAAAAAAGAAAGAAAATTTATTTTAAAAGGGAAAGTTTATTGTGGATATTGCTTCCATACTATGGATAGACGTTCTTATAAAAACCCTATATTTTTATGTAGACATTCAAAAGTTGATACTACTTTTCCTTGTCATAATTTAACTATTTTAGAAAAAGAATTAGAAGAAATCGTTTTTCAGATGATTTCAAAACAAATTGAAATCATATTATCTGGAAATCTTAGTAGCTTTAATGTACAAACAGCTCAAAAAGCAGAACTGCAAAAGCAAAAAAATTTATATTATAAAAAGAAGCAAATACTTTATGAACAATATATCAAGGGAAAAATGACAGAGGAACGATTTATAAAAATAAATTTGGAGCTGACAAAAGAGCTAGAACCAATACAAAATAAGCTGGAGGAAATAGATTTTCAATTACAATGTAGCCAGAGAAGAAATCTATTTCAAAATCAGATAGAAAAAATAGTAGAAAATAACTTTCATTCACTTACTCAAGAATTAGTTGACTTTTTCATTGATAGAATAAATATTTTTAAGGATAATCGTATAGAAATCAGATGGAAAATACAAAATTTTATGTAAAAAAGAAAATAAAATTTTTGTCTTGGACTTGACTTTTGGTTGCCTTAAATCATGAAAGTGAAACGAAGACGGATTTGGTTTTTGTAGAAGTTTCGCACATGTATTGGTAATGATATTGAGTTTAATGAAATTTATAAAATTCTCTTTTTTACCATAAGAATATTTTTTTGTATTTTATAATACTTGATATAAAATATCGAGAAACAGTAGGTTTATGTTTCGGGAAAAAATTTTGGATTTTTAATGATTCATTTTCTATTTTCATCTAATACTATAGCATTGTTTAGATGATATTTTTTTTGAAAAAGTTTATATTTGCCCATTTTAAAGTGTAAATTTCAGGTTAACATTCCTTTCATACCACAGAAATAAGTCCTTGTATATTTTTATAGTTTTTGAATTTAGAATTTTAAATATCATATTGGAAACAGCTTATGAAAAAAATAATAGTTAAAATGATAAAGTAAAGAGAAATATTTAAAAATAAAGCACAAAAGTGAAACAAAATGAAACAAAGTTGCGACGTTTTTCACAAAAAAATAAGATAGTATAGCAGTATGAAGTTTTGAAAAGCCCCAAATAAAAAAAGAAAACTTGAGAAAAATTTCTATAAAGGGAATGGTCAAAGGACTGTTCCTTTTTTACTTAGCTGTTTTAAACCATTTTTACGTTTTGATGGTGTTGTATGAGAAAATTGCTGTTCCAAAACATGATTAATTATCGAAAATATTTTCTAATTAAGAAAGGAGGGTGGCACAATGGCAAAATTGACGCCAAAACAAAAGCGGTTTTGTGAAGAATATCTCATTGACCTAAACGCCACCCAAGGGGCACTTAGGGCGGGATATTCCCCAAAAACAGCTTATTCTATAGGACAGAGGATGTTGAAAAATGTTGAAGTGAAAAACTACATACAAAAACATCTGGAAAAAATACAAAATGAAAAAATAGCCGACGCAAAAGAGATTATGACCTATTTGACCGCTGTGATGAGAGGGGAGGAAAAAGAAGAAGTGGCTCTATTTTGTGGAGATGGAATACAGAAATTGGCAGAAAAAGAGATTTGTACAAAAGACAGACTGAAAGCTGCTGAACTATTGGGCAAACGATATGGAATGTTTACAGAGAAATTGGAGATAGAGGGTAACGCCACAGTGCAGATTTTAGACGATATAGAGGCAGGGGAGGAATATGATTAGGCTAAAAGAACTGATAGCCCCTTCTTTTTATAAAATACATCAAGATTTGAAAGAAAAAAAGCATACCCATTATTGGCTAAAAGGAGGAAGGGGCAGTACAAAATCTTCTTTTATATCCATTGAAATTGTATTGGGAATGATGAAAGACAGAAACGCCAATGCCGTTGTG